>JAAZLF010000065.1 GCA_012799425.1 Actinomycetales bacterium
CATCGACCACGAGGATCCGTGAAGGCGTCGTCATGAGGGCCATTGTGCCACTGCGGAGGCGTCACTCCCGGGAGGTGGTCCCGGCAGGGTGTCCGGAAGATGCGAGGTCTTCGACGTTCGTCGGATCGGCTGCGCACCCCGCACTCCGTAGGGTCGACCCAGGAGATCCGCTCCCGGCAGGCCCCGGCCACCGCGATCGGAGCTCAGTCATCTCGAACAGCAGGAGGACCGATGAGCACGCAGTGGACCGCCCCCGGCACGAGCGGCCCCGGCGAGCCCTCCCCGTCACCGGCTCCCGGCGGGGGACCTTTCGCCGCCGAGCCCGCGGGCGGTGCTCCCGCGCCCCAGGGCGGGCCACGGCGTGAGCTGGTGCAGTCGATGCCGCTGTTCCCGCTGCGTCCGCTCGGCCTGGGTGAGATCCTCGGCGCGGCGGTGCGCATCTACCGCCTGCGCGCCCGGTCCGTGCTCGGCATCGCGGCCGTCGTCTACGGCGTCGCCTTCGTGATCATGACCTTCGCGACCGGGGCCAGCATGGTGCCGATGTTCGGAGACATGCAGGCCACGCTCGAGGATCCGGACGCCGTCCCCACCGGCATGAGCACCGTGAGCGATATCGTGCTGACGGTCGTCTCCAGCCTGGTCAGCGGGATCGTCTCGCTGGTCTCCACCGCCCTGGTGACCGTGGCCCTGACCCGCGTCGCGCTGGGAGAGGCGGTGGGCACCCACGTCCCCACCTCCGCGATGTGGGCGACCATGCGCCGCAAGGGGCTGCCGGCGATGGGCGTGTGCCTGCTGGTCGCGCTGATGAGCTCGGTCCTCTTCGTGGTGATCTTCGGGCTCGGGATGCTCCCGCTGATCCTCCTGGGCGAGGCGACCGTGGTGACCGTGGTCGTGCTGGTGCTGGGCCTCATCGTCGGCCTGCTGGGCGTGCTGTGGATCTTCGCCCGCACCATCCTCGCTGTGCCCGCCCTGGTCCTGGAGGACATCGGCGTGATCGCGGCGCTGCGCCGCAGCTTCGCGATGACCCGCGGCCGCCGGCTGTGGAGGGTCCTGGGCATCGCGCTGCTGGTCTACGTGATCTACATGTTCGCGGCGCAGCTGCTCGTCGCGATGTTCGTCACCGTCGGCACGGTCATCTACGTCGCCATCCTGCTGGTCTCCTTCGAGGCGATGCTGCTGGGCATGATCGTGCTCACCGTGTTCTCCATGCTCGGCAGCTACGCCGCGACCTTCCTGCTCGCGCCCTTCCTCTCCGCCGGCTTCGTCGCCCTCTACGCGGACAACCGGATGCGGCACGAGGCCTGGGACGTGGAGCTGACCCGCCGCGCTCGCGCGGCCTGGGACGTGGATGGGGCGCAGTCGCGGTGAGGCCCGCGGCTCCCCCGCCCCTGGACCCCGACGAGGCGCGCTCCCGCACCCTCGAGGAGCTGTCGAAGTCGGAGTACGACGACTCCCCCGGCTTCATCGCCTGGCTGCTCGGCGTGATCGAGGACTGGCTGATGTCGGTCCTCGACGGCATCGACGGCTCCTCCGCCACCCAGGCCGGGATCGCGGTGCTGGTCCTGATCGCCCTGTTCGCCGTGGTGTTCCTGGTGCTGCGTCGCACCGGGATGATCCGTCGCGGGCACGCCCTCGCGGTCGTGTCCGAGCTCGACGCGGAGCCCGTTCTCAGCGGCGCCCAGCTGCGGGACTCCGCGCGCGAGGCGATCGATGCGGGCCGTCTGGACGACGGCACCGTGCTGGCGCTGCGCGCCCTCGTGCGCGATCTCGAGGAGCGCACCCTGCTGGACGTCTCCGCCGGGATGACCGCGCACGAGGCCGCCGCTCAGTCCGCCGTGCCCTTCCCCGAGCTGCGCGGACGCCTCCAGCGCGGTGCCGTCGCATTCGACACCGCCGCCTACTCCCATCGCGCGGCCACCGCCAAGCAGGCCGATGACCTGCTGCGCCTGGCCGAGTACATCGCAGAATCCGCTCCCGATCTCTCCGAGGACGCGCCGGAGCAGCCTGCTCGCGGCGAACCGGCAGGAGCGGACGCATGAGCCTCGCGCCCGCCCCCGGCCGGTCTGCCGCGCCCGCCGCCAGCCCGGCGCCGAGCAGCGGCACCGCCTCACCGGCGCGATCGGGGCGACGGCACTGGTTCACCGTCGTGCTCGTGCTCGCCATGCTCGCGGCGGTCCTGGCCTCGGTCGCCCGCGGTTTCTACCGCGACGGCCCGCTCGAGCCCGACGCCCCCACCGGGCAGGGTTCCAAGGCGACGGTCCAGGTGCTCGAGGGCCTCGGCGTCGATGTGGGCGTCGACCGACACACGTCCGACGCCGTCGAGGCCCTGCACGGCGGACGCACCGTCCTGGTCACCGCACCGAGCTCCCTGAGCGCGCAGCAGGTCTCCGCCCTCGCCGATGCGCACGAGCAGGGAGGAGGGCGCCTGGTGCTCGTCCAGCCCGATCTCGTGACCCTCTCCTCCTTCTCGCCGCAGATCACCCCCGCAGGCGCCCTGCGCGCCGGCGGCCAGGTGCAGGCCGGCCCCGGATGTGACGGCCTCGCCCACCGCGCCGGCACGCTCGAGCTCCCCGACGCCGACCACCAGCTCCGCGGCGCCGCCTCCCTCTACCGCGTGGGCGAGGAGGGGACCAGCTGCTTCACCGCCGATGAAGGGGCGCTCGTCGCCCAGCACGACGGAGTGGTGGTGCTGGGCAGCGCCGATCTGCTCACCAACGACTACGTGGGCCGGGCGGACAACTCCGCCCTGGTGCTCAACGTCCTGGCGGCCGACGGCGAGCTGAGCTGGTACGTCCCCTCGGCCACCGATCCCATGGCCACCTCCTCACAGACCCTGCTGAGCCATCTGCCCGACTGGGCGGGGCCGCTGCTGCTGTGGCTGATCCTGGTGGCGACCATCGCGCTGGTCGCGCTCAGCAGGCGCCTCGGACCGGTGGTGGTCGAACCGCTGCCGGTCACCGTCCGTCCCCACGAGCTCGTGCTGGGACGCGCCCGCCTGCTGCAGCGCTCCAGCTCCCGCGACGCCGCCGCCCGCGCGCTGCGCTCGGCGACCTCGACCCGTCTCGCCGACCGGCTCGGCCTGCGCCACGAATCCGCCCTCGACGGCCTGATCGCGGCGCTCGTCCCGCACGTGGACCGCACCCCCGAGCAGCTGCGCGCGCTGCTCGGCCCCGCCCCCGTCACCAGCGACCAGGACCTCGTGCGCCTCGCGCACGACCTCGACCATCTCGAGAAGGAGATCGACCGATGACCGACACCACCCCGGGTGCCGTCCCGCACCCCGAGCCGCACGCAGCCGCCACGGCCGTCGACGGCGCCGACGTCGATGTGGACACCCGCGCCCAGCTGCAGCAGCTCTCCACCGAGATCCACAAGGGTGTGGTGGGCCAGGACGCCGCCGTGACCAGCCTGGTCGTGGCCCTGCTCTGCCGCGGGCACGTGCTGCTCGAAGGCGTGCCGGGCGTCGCCAAGACGCTGCTGGTGCGCTCCCTGGCCGCAGCGCTCGACGTGCGCATGCGCCGTGTGCAGTTCACCCCGGACATGATGCCCGGCGACATCACCGGCTCCCTCATCTACGACAACGCCACCAGCGACCTCGTCTTCCGTGAGGGCCCGGTGTTCACCAACCTGCTGCTGGCCGATGAGATCAACCGCACGCCCCCGAAGACGCAGTCCGCCCTGCTCGAGGCGATGGAGGAGCGACAGGTCACCGTCGACGGCGCGAGCCGCCCCCTGCCCGACCCGTTCCTGGTCATCGCCACCCAGAACCCGATCGAGTTCGATGGCACCTACACCCTGCCCGAGGCCCAGCTGGACCGCTTCCTGCTCAAGGCCGTGATGCCGCTGCCGGAGCGCGACGTCGAGGTCGACGTGCTGCGCCGTCACGCCGGCGGTTTCGACACCACCGACCTCGCTGCGACGGGTCTGCGGCCCGTGGTCGACATCCCCTCGCTCCACCGCGCCCAGCAGGACGTCGCCGCCGTCAAGGCCGAGGACCCCGTCGTGCAGTACATCGTCGACGTCTGCCGGGCTACCCGCCGCTCGCCGAGCCTCGCCCTCGGGGTCTCTCCCCGCGGCGCGATCGCGCTGCTGCGCACTTCACGGGCCTGGGCGTACCTCTCCGGACGGGACTTCATCACCCCCGACGACGTCAAGACCATGGCCCCCTCCACGCTGTCCCATCGCGTGCGGCTGACCACCGAGGCCGAGCTCGAGGGCACCCAGGTCGAGGCGGTCCTCGCCGCGACCCTCGCCTCCGTGCCGGTCCCCCGCTGAGGTATCCGTCGATGAGGATCTCCCTGACCCCGCGCGCGGCCCTGGTCGCGCTGCTCGCGCTGCCCGTGATCGTGCTGTGGCCCCACTGGTGGGTGCTGCTGATCCTGGTGACGCTCTGGGCGCTGGTGGTCCTCGCCGACGCGCTCCGAGCCACCGACCCCCGCCGCGTCCAGGTGCGGCGCCAGGCGCCGACGCAGGTGAGACTGGGCAACACCGTCGGCGGCCGGCTGCTGCTGACGAACCCCACCTCCCGCAGTGCAGTGCTCGAGGTGCGCGATGCGTGGAACCCCACCGCAGGGCTCGAGGCGCAGCGCTCCTCGCTCGAGGTCCCCGCACATGAGCGCCGTGCGGTCCCGCAGTCCTTCACGCCCACGCGGCGCGGCGAGCACCGCTCCCGCGCGGTGCTGATCAGCTCGCTGGGCCCGCTGGGTCTGGCCCGGCGCACCACCGGGGCCGAAGCCCCCGGTCGGCTGCTGGCGCTGCACCCCTTCGGCTCACGTCGCCATCTCCCCTCACGAGTGCAGCGGCTGCGGGAGATCGAAGGCCTGGCAGCGATCCACCAGCGGGGCCAGGGCACCGAGTTCGACTCGCTGCGCGACTTCGTGGACGGCGATGACGTGCGCTCGATCGACTGGCGCGCCACGGCTCGGCGCCGCAGCGTGGTGGTGCGCACCTGGCGTCCCGAGCGCGACCGTCACGTGCTGATCGTGGTGGACACCTCCCGCACCTCCGCGGGCAGGCTCGGGGACTCGACCCGGCTGGACACGGCCTTCGACGCGGCGCTGCTGCTGACGGCCCTGGCAGGACAGGCCGGGGACCGGGTCGACCTGATCTGCGTGGACCGCATCCCCCACCTCTCGGTGCTCGGCTCGACCCGCACCAAGGTGCTCCACGACATGGTCACCGCGACCGCTGCGGTGGAGCCGGCGCTGGTCGAGACGGACTGGGAGCTGGCCGCGAGCACGATCTCCCAGCGCGCCCGGCGCGGTGCACTGGTCGTGCTGGTCACGCCGGTCGAGGCCTCCGTGCTCCACACCGGGCTGCTGCCTGTCGCCGCCCGGCTCGCCAAGGACCATCCCGTGGTGGTCGCCTCGGTGGCGGATCCGGCCCTCGAGCAGCTCTCCGCTGAGCGCGGCGATCTCGAGGCGGTCTACCGAGCGGCCGCGGCGGAGCAGTCGCGCTCCGAGAAGGCCGGCGTCTCGCATGCCCTCGAGCGGGTGGGCGCCCACGTGGTCGATGCCCCGCCGGAACGGGCACCGCAGGCCCTCGCCGACGCCTACCTCGCCCTCAAGGCCGCCGGGAAGCTGTGAGCCCGCCGGGGCCCTGCCACCTGCAGACCGCGCACGACCCGCAGGCCGCACACGGACCGCAGGCGGCGCACGGACCGCAGCGCCGGGGGCTCGCGCGGCTCGGAGACGCGTGATCTCGGAGAGCAGGCACGGCCGGGTAATGGCGCAGGAGCGTTGCCTGCGGAGATATCGGCATGCTCATCGCTGTGGCGCCAGCAACCGACCATGCTGCACCTCAGATGCGACGTGCGAGGACCCGGTAGGTGTGCCAGTGCTTGGGCCCGCTGAAGGACCGGCCCTCGCGCTCCTCCTCGACCAGCTCGAGCACGTCGGCGCAGCGCAGCAGCTGTTCGACCTCGTCCCGCGCGAGGAACGTGCCATCGGTGCCCGCCCAGTCGTCGCGATCACCGAAGAGATCCACGGCGAGGATCCCGCCCGGGCGCAAGGCGTCCCGAATTCTGTTCCAGAGCACCGGGAACGCGTCCCGGCGCACGAAGGGCAGCGTGGCACAGGAGATCACGAGATCCGCTGCCGGGAACGCCTCGACCTGCGCAAGGTCCGTCGTCGTGTGGCTGATCGGCAAGCTGCGTGCGAGCTCGACGAAGGTACTGGCAACGCTGGGATCGACGTCGTAGCTGTGCACCTGGAAACCGTTCTCGGCGAGGAACCGCGCCTCCACGCCGGCGCCGCTGCCGAGCTCGAGAGCAACCGGCGCAGGCGCAGACCCGAGCGCTCCCGGCACCTGCCCGGCGGCGCGGTGCCCTTCCAGTGCCAGCGAGACCGCTGCCCGGGCGAGCGGGCGCACCGGGCGCTCCGCCTGTGCCGCGTTGTATCCGGAGAAATCACGTTCGGTGCTGCGACGCTGCATCGCACGCGTCTGTTCGCCCCGTTCTCCGCGCGCGCTCACCACTGCGGCTCCCCGCTGCGGGTCCCCCGAGCGCGGTTGCCCAGAGCGTGGTCCCGCAGCCTCCCGTCGCCGCGGCGCTCTGCCGCCGCGGCCACCTGCAGCGAGAGCACGCGACGGGGCGCCGCCGCCAGGTCGAGGACCCCTCCGGGCAGGTCTGCACGGAGAGCATCAGGGCCGTAGACGGCCAGCAGGGGCGCAGCGTCCATCGCACGATCCGCCCACGCCGCGGGATCGGTGTCGTCCCAGGGGAGCACCGGCACACGCCGCCGCAGCTCTGGCAGAACGTCACGCGGGCGCCCTTCGAACGTGTTCGTCACGCTTCCAGTATCGCGGACCGGCACGTGGTCTCGTATGACGGCATGCCTGCCGGTGGCATGTCGGGGCTCATGTCGCATGGTCGGGAGGTGGCGAATGAGCGATGTCTACGGAGATATCGGCATGCTCACCGCCGTGGCGCCAGCAACCGACCATGCCGCGCCACCCCACGGAACGCAGGCGCCCAGGGCCGGGTCCGAAGGCCGGGAGCCGGGAGCCGGGGCGGGGGGCGGAGGACAGGCGCCAGATACGGGTGCCGGCACCGCTGTGCTCCGCATTCGGCGTGGCCCCGGGCTCAGCCTGCAGTGGCGACCTGGTCGCCGACCAGCTCCTCCGAGAGGTCACCGGTGACGCCTGCGCGGCGCACCTGCCGCCCGCGACCGAGCATGAACACCATGAAGGCGAGCCACGCGGCCGCGCCGATCCCGATGCGCACCGCCGGCGGCAGCGAGCTCGGGGTCACGAAGGCCTCGATGAACCCGGAGACCAGCAGCACCGGCACCAGACCGATCGCGACGGTGACCAGCGCACGGGCGGCCCGGGACAGCGCCCACAGGCGCGGCACCGGATCGGGCCGCACCCACGCCCAGAAGGTGCGCAGGCCGGCGCCCGCCCCCACCAGGACCGCGGTGATCTCGAGCAGGCCGTGCGGGAGGATGAAGACGAAGAAGGTGTCCAGTCCGCCGTAGGCGGCCATCACACCGGCGGAGAGACCGATGTTGAGCCCGTTCTGGACCAGCATCACCACGGGCCAGATCCCGGTGACCCCGAAGACCACGGCCTGCACCGTGATCCAGGCATTGTTCGTCCACACCCGGGCCGCGAAGCCCGAGGCCTCCCCTTGGAAGTAGTAGCTGACGAAGTCGCGCTGGGCGAGCGCGCGCTGCTGCGCCTCGGGCAGCAGCAGATCCCGGGCAGTGGAGTCGAGCCCGAAGTAGAGGCCCGTGACAAGGCTCGAGAGCAGGAAGATCCCCGCCGCGACGGCGACCGTCCAGCGGGAGTCGTACAGCGCAGCGGGCAGGTCCTCCCAGAAGAACGTGCGGGCGTGCTTCCACAACGGGGTGCGCGCGCCGGTGATCCGCAGCCGGGCACGGTGCACCAGCAGCGACAGCCGGGAGATCAGCACCGGGTCGGGGTTGGTGGAGCGCAGGGTGGACAGGTGCGTGGAGGTCTCCTGGTAGAGCGAGAGCAGCTCGTCGATGCCGGCCGCGTCGAGCTCCCGGCTCCGGGTCAGCTCCTGGAGCCGGTCCCAGCGGGGCCGGTGCACGGCGATGAAGGCGTCTGTGTCCACGCCTCCAGACTAGAGTCCCGTGCCCGTGCGGACCGCCGACGAAAGTCGGAGGCCGGGGCGTCGGAAGCCGACGGTCGGCGCTGACCCCCGCGCCTCGACGATGCCAGGATGGGGGCATGACAACCATGGTCACGGCAGCGGCGGCACCCGCCGCGGATCGCGATGCCCTCATCACCGGCGATGCGGTGCTGCTGGACCTGCGCACCGCCTCCTTCGCCACCCGCATGCTCGCGGCGATGATCGACGGCGTGATCCAGCTGCTGCTCCTGGTCGGCGGCACCGTCGCGATGGCGTGGTCCGCAGCGCGCGCCGATCTCGACGACGGGTTCGTCGCGGCCGGGATCGTGAGCATGTCGGTGCTGGCCTACGTCGGCTATCCGGTGCTGTGCGAGATGCTGCTGCGCGGCCGCTCGGTGGGCCGCCTGGTGATGGGCACCCGCGTGGTGCGGGACGACGGCGGGCCGGTGCATGTGCGCCAGAGCGTGCTGCGCGCCGTGATGGCGATGCTGGAGATCTGGTCCACCACCGGTGCGATCGCGCTGACCTGCTCGGTGATCGACCGCAGGTCGCGGCGTGTGGGCGATCTGCTGGCCGGGACCATGGTGATCCAGGAGCGGATGCGCGATGTGGAGCCGCTGCGCGCGGAGGTCCCCGTTCCCCTGCAGGACTGGGTGCACGGTGCGGACGTGGGTCGGCTGCCGCTCACGCTGATGCAGGACATCCGCTCGTTCCTGCCCCGGGC
>JAAZLF010000665.1 GCA_012799425.1 Actinomycetales bacterium
GACGACCTGCTGGCGCGAGCCGGAGGCGTCGATGATGCGGCCGTTGCCGGCGTAGATCCCCATGTGGCCGTAGTTGTTGCTCGTGAAGGCGACGAGGTCGCCCGGCTGAGCCTGGGACCGGGGGATGACCCGACCGCCGAAGGCGTAGCCCTTGGCGGTCTTGCGCGGCAGGTTCATACCGGCCTGGTTGTACGCGTAGTACACGAGACCGGAGCAGTCCAGACCGGTGGACGGCGAGGAGCCGCCCCAGGTGTAGCGCAGTCCGATCTGAGCACGGGCCGCGTTGACGATCGCCTGCCCGTTGACCGAGGTGCCCGTGCTGGAGCCGCGATCGTCGTCGCGGTTCGATCCGCCGTCGGAGATCCGGACGCTGCTGTTGGCCGCGTTCCAGGTCTTGGGTCCGACGACGGCGTCCACGCCGATCCCGGCGGCGGACTGGAGCGCACGCACCGCGCGCGCCGTGCCGGAGCCGAAGACCCCGTCCACCGCGATCGAGGCGCCGCGCTCGTTGAGCTTCGACTGCAGGGTCTTCACGGCACTGCCGCGATCGCCCTGGCGGAGCTTGGGCTGCGTGGCCGGCGTCGACGGCGCGGAGGTCGAGCCGCCGCCCCCGCCGATCGAGGTGCCGTTGCCGAGCGCGGCCCAGGTCTTGGGGCCGACGACGGCGTCCACACCGATCCGGGCGGACGACTGCAGGCTCCGCACCGCCGACGCGGTGGCGGAGCCGAAGACCCCGTCGACCGCGATGGAGGCGCCGGCGCTGTTGAGCTGGCTCTGCAGGGTCCGCACGGCGTCGCCGCGGCTGCCCTGGCGGAGCTTGGGCTGCGAGCCGGTGGAGGGCTTCGCCGGGGCGGAGGAGGCGCCCGTCAGAGCGCTCCAGGTCTTGGGACCGACGACGCCGTCGACGCCGATGCGCGCGCGGGACTGGTGGTCCCGCACCGCGCGCAGCGTCGCCGAGCCGAAGACGCCGTCCGTCGCAAGGGAGGCGCCGTGGCTGTTGAGCTGCTTCTGGAGGTAGGTCACAGCGGCTCCGCGAGCACCGAGACGGAGCTTGACGGAGGTGTACTGGGACTGGGCGGGGGCCACACCGGGAGCGGCGCCGCGCACCGTCCCGAAGGCCGAGGCGGAGGGCGCCTGGGCCGTGGCCGTGGCACCCCCGGCGAGGGCGGCGGTGGCGGAGACTGCGCCGATGACGGCGGCACCTCCGACTCCCCGACCCACCGGGGCTGCAAGCCCTCGGTAATCGATCACGGCACGGCCGGCTGCCCGGTGCGTGCCTCGTGGGGCTGTGCGGAACATCGGTAGCGATCACTTTCTCCGTCGCCACGCCGGAACCCTGCCGCGACGAGCGCGTCGCGCGCGAGGGCCTGCGCCCGTCACCCAGGGAAGCGGAGGAAGCGACCGGGCCGGTGACGGGAAGGCGGCAACCCGGTGAGCGCCGTCCGAGCAGGGCGGCACCGTCCGCCACTGTATGTGCAGGTCGTGTGGATCCCCCAGGGGAGTTTGCCTGCCGAGGTCAACCTCTTTGCCAAAGTTTTGCTGAAAATCCGGAAGTTGCCCCGTGTTCCCTTCGGAGTTCCGGGTTCCGCTGTGGTAGTTACACGACTGTTATTCTCCGGGGCTCCCTGAAGGGTCTGTGCGTCCCCGAGGCAAGCAGAAGGGCCGCGGGATCTCTCGATCCCACGGCCCTTCTCTCCGGTCGGGGTGACAGGATTTGAACCTGCGACCTCCTCGTCCCGAACGAGGCGCGCTACCAAGCTGCGCCACACCCCGGAGGGCTCCTCGCCGAAGCGGTTCACCGAGGAGCAACATTAGCAGGCGTCGGCCGTGCTCACTTCCCCGGCAGCGGCTTCGGGGCCCGCAACGTGAGCAACGTCGCCTCCGGCGGTGTCAGGAGGCGATAGTCCGAGTACGGGCTCGCGCCCATCCCGGCGCTGACATGCAGCGGCACACCCTTCCAATCGGACAGGCCTCGCGCCTGCC
>JAAZLF010000666.1 GCA_012799425.1 Actinomycetales bacterium
GAGCTGTGCAGCGCCTTGTGCGCGGAGACGGTCGTGAGCCGTTCGTCGATCAGCCTGACCTCGATGTCCGGTGCATCCCGGGACAGCAGGGTCACGAGCTCCGCGGTGAAGGCCCGCGCCTTCTGCGCCGCGGCACCCTCGGTGCCGTTCAGCGACCGCGGGAGCCCCACCATGATGACATGGGCATCCAGTTCACGTGCCGTCTCCGCGACACGCCGCACCGACGTGTCCCTCTCGAGAGTCTCGATCGGAGTGGCGATCATGCCGTCGAGATCGCTGCGGGCGAGCCCGACCCGGACATCGCCCACGTCGACGCCGAGCCGGGCCCCTCTCGGCAGGCCCTTCGGCCGGCTCTCCTCGGGGCCGGTGCTCGTCATGCGGTGCGCGCCTCGTCGATGGACGCGCGCACCGCAGCCAGCGCCGCGGGCACCTGGGAGGGTTCACCTCCACCGCCCTGCGCCATGTCGGGCTTGCCGCCGCCGCGACCGCCCATCGCCTCGGCGGCGGTGCGCAGGAGTGTGCCGGCGGCCAGACCGAGTTCGCGCGCGGCGGCGTTGGTGGCGATCACGAGCGCCGCACGGCCGTTCTCGTAACCGGCCACCGCGACCGTCACCGGGGAGTCCTCCCCGAGTCGAGTGCGCAGGTCCAGCGCGAGGGTGCGCAGATCACCGGCGGCGACCCCCTCGCCCGCGTCGTGCGCCAGCAGACGCACGCCGGCAACGTCGGTCGCGGACTCCACGAGCTTGCCCGCCTCGGCCTGCAGCTGCTGGCCGCGCAGCGCTGCGAGCTGCTTCTCCATGTCCTTCATGCGCTGGGTGAGCGAGCGGACCCGCTCGGGCAGCTCCTCGGCCGCGCCGACCTTCAGCATCTCGGAGAGCTGGGAGACCAGCGCATGCTCCCTGGCCTGGTGGCGGTAGGCCGACAGGCCGACGAGCGCGTCGACGCGGCGCACACCGCTGCCGATGGACGCCTCACCCATCAGCTGCACCGTGCCGAGAGCGCCGGTGCTGGCCACATGGGTGCCGCCGCACAGCTCACGGGACCAGTCACCGCCGATCGAGACCACGCGGACGACCTCCCCGTACTTCTCGCCGAACAGCGCCTGAGCGCCGAGCGCCTTGGCCTCGTCGAGGGACATCTGCTGGTCGGTGACGGTCAGCTCCTCCTGGAGGAGGGTGTTCACCCGGCCCTCGATCTGCTCGAGCGCTGACGTCGGGAGCGCCTGCCCGTAGCGGAAGTCGAAGCGCATGCGTCCCGGCGAGTTCTCCGAACCGGCCTGGGTGGCACTGTCCCCGAGCTCCTCGCGCAGCGACTCGTGGACCATGTGGGTCGCGGTGTGGGCGCGCGCGATCGCGCCACGACGCTCGATGTCGATCGTCGCGATCGCGGAGGCGCCCTGCGCCAGGGCGCCCTCCACCAGACGGCCACGATGGACGATGAGGCCCCGTACAGGCTTCTGGACGTCGTCGACCTCGATCAGACCGCCGCCGCTGAGGGCGATGCGGCCCTGGTCGGCGAGCTGGCCGCCGGACTCCGCGTAGAAGGGCGTGGTGGACAGCACGACCTCGACCTGAGCCGGCGCTTCGACGGAGCTGACCAGCTGGCCCTCCACCAGCACCGACTCGACGGTGGTCGCGATGGTGTCGTCGGTGTACCCCACGAAGGGGACCTCGCCGCCGCGCTGGGTGAGCAGACGGTTGTAGATCGCGGTGTCGGTGTGGCCGGCCTTCTTCGCCGCGGCCTCCGCCCGTGCACGCTCGCGCTGCTCCTGCATCGCCCCGCGGAAGGCGTCTGCATCGACCTGCAGGCCGACCTCCTGCGCCATCTCCATGGTCAGGTCGATGGGGAAGCCGTAGGTGTCGTGCAGGCGGAAGGCGTCATCGCCGGCGAGGACACCGCCGCCGCCCTGCTTCACCCGGCCCACCAGCTGATCGAAGATCGAGGTGCCCGTCTCGAGGGTGCGACGGAACGCCTCCTCCTCGGCGTAGACGATCTCGCCGATGCGGGCGAAGTCACCCTCCAGCTCCGGGTAGGACTCGACCATCAGGGACTTCGAGATCGGCAGCAGCTCGGGCATGGACGGCTGGGAGTATCCGAGCAGGCGCATCGAGCGCACCGCGCGGCGGATCAGCCGGCGCAGCACGTAGCCGCGGCCCTCGTTGCCGGGGCGCACGCCGTCGGCGACCAGCATCAGGGCGCTGCGCACGTGGTCGCCGATGATCCGCAGGTGGACGTCGTCCTCCTCGCTCGCCCCGTAGGTGCGGCCGGAGAGCTCCTGCGCCTTCTCGATGACCGGGAAGATCTGGTCGATCTCGTACATGTTCTGCTTGCCCTGGAGCAGATAGGCGACGCGCTCGACGCCCAGGCCGGTGTCGATCGCCTTCTGGTCGAGCTCGCCGAGCAGCGGGTAGTCCTTGCCCTTGCCCTCGCCGCGCAGGTACTGGTCGAAGACGAGGTTCCAGATCTCGATGTAGCGATCCTCAGCCTTCTCATCGCCGGGCCATTCCGCGACGGTGCCGGTGACGGCGTCGGGACCGTACTCGGTGCCGCGGTCGTAGTGCCACTCACCGCACGGGCCGGCGGGGCCGGGCTGGCCTGCGTCCCAGAAGATCTCCTCGCGCGGCAGGCGCACCACGCGCTGCGGGTCCAGGCCGATCACCTCGGTGACGTGCTGGTAGGACTCCTCGTCCTGCTCCCAGACGGTGAACCAGAGGCGCTCGGGGTCGAAGCCGAGGCCGCCGTCCTCCTGGGA
>JAAZLF010000667.1 GCA_012799425.1 Actinomycetales bacterium
AGGGCAGCATCGTGGTGCTCGCCCTCGGCGTCGCCGGCATCACCTACGGCGGGCTGCTCGGTGCGTTCCTCTTCGGCATCGTCAGCAAGCGCGCCCGCGCGGCGGACGCCAACATCGCCTTCGTCATCGCGGTCGCGATCAACGCTTTCTTCTTCGTGATGGAGAAGTACGTGATCGGCGAGGTGTGGGTGGCCTGGCAGTGGTACCCGCTGCTGGGTGTGATCGTCACCTTCGCCGTGGGCGGGCTGCTGTCGCTGCGGCACGGGAGTCGGGCGCCGGTGGAGCCGATCGAGCCGGTCGCGGGCGAAGGCAGCTGACGGGGAGGGCCCGGGGATCCCTTCTCCGGGCCCTCCTCGACGACGGCGGTTCTGTGGTCAGCTCACGCGGACCGTGAGGGACGCGGCCACCATGAAGGGCTTCCCGTCCCAGGCGCTGGTGCCCTCGAACTTCAGGTACCGGCCCCGAGCCAGCACACCGATCGACTTCTCTCCCTGGCCGGACGCCAGCGCGCCGGTGGCCGCAGGCTCCTCAGGGAACGACCCGGGATCATCGGAGACGTACACCGCGTAATCCTTGACCTGGCCGACCACCGCGTCCTGGCGCGGGAGGTAGACCAGCGAGCAGATGTCCTGCTCGCTCCCCAGGTCCAGCACGATCCAGTGCGGGTATCCGGGAGAGGACGAGTGCCACTCCGTGTGCCAGAACGTGCTCGGGTCCTCGTCCGCGACATTGCCCATCGCGCCGTCCTCGCCGACTGTCTCCTCGGAATCCACGGCGAGCGGAGTGGGGACGATCCGCGCCCCCGTGCATTCGCCGCGCACCCGGATCGCGGCCGAGGAGCTGACCTTGTGGATCCGCAGGCCCAGGTTGACGACAGCATCACCGGCCACGCCCTGGTTTTCCAGCTCCAGGTCCACGGTGACGCTCTTGCCGGGGGCGAGCGCCCCGATCTCCCGCGGCCAGTTCCCGTGCAGTGCCCATCCCTCAGGAGCCGAGGGGCCCAGGGTGATCTTCTTCGTGCGCTTGCCGCTGGCGTTGGTGAGGGTCACCGACGCGGTGCCGCTGTCTCCCACGCCGATCACCGTGGGATCCTCCGCCGTCTGCACCGTGAGCGCGGGTGCGGTCCAGTAGTAGAGCTCGCTCCGGCCACCGCCGATGCGGACGGTGATCGAGAGCTGGTGCTCATGGCCCTTGCCGTTCTTCCCCACAGGGGTGCGAGTGATCTTCACCGGCTCCGCCTCGCCGGTCGTCTGATCCACCCGCATCAGCTCCGCCCCCGCCGGCGGGGTCAGTACGAGGGTGACCTCCTGCTCCGTCTGCCAGTGCTGGCCCTCGTCGTAGCGCACCAGCTTCTTCGTCGAGGGCAGCTCCGCATTACCGATCAGGCCGTTGACGACCATGAAGGCGCGGGGATCCTCGGCACCGAAGGTCTCCTTGGCCTGCGCGCCCGTCAAACCGGGCAGCGGCTTGAAGAAGCCGATGGCGACGTCGCCGGGCAGACCGTCGTTCACCGTCCCGGTGTTGGTCACGTCGATCCTGGTGATTCCGTATTCCGACAGCGCGGGCAGGCTCTCCTCGACGCTGTCCGTGCGGTAGCCGCGCGGAACCGTGTTCGTCACCGCTTCGCCGTCCTCGTGGTGGGAGCCCGGCTGGACAGCGACCCAGTCGTTCGTCAGCGGTGCGAGGAACGCCCCCAGCTTCCGCGCGCGATGGAGGACGTCCGAGATCTCCCAGTACGCGCGCGTGGGGGCGCCGTCGAGGTCGAAGCAGCTGTTGCCGTCGTACCGGTTGATCTCCATCCGGAACAGCGAGAGCCACTTCATCCCACTGGCCAGGGACAGGCTCGTGACCAGGGCCTTCTGCGACTGGGATCCGTTATGGTCGAAGGCATCGAGGTACTGGCCGAACAGGATGGGCTCGCTGCCATCCCCGGTCAGTCCCTCGAGGGCGACTTGGCGCTGGGTGCGCCACGCCGCCAGCCCCAGGAGGTGGTTCGTGGCGTCCCATGCGGATGGTCCGTGGGAGCCGAAGACATCGCCGCCACCCCAGTAATAGTGGTCGAAGCTCACCAGATCGGGCTTCGAGGTCCGCACGTAGTGGCGGAAGTTCTCGAGTTCCGCCCAGGTCGGGTTGTTGTTCTGGTTGGAGTGGGTGAGCGCCTGCGGGTACGTCTCCCGCGAGAACTCGAACCACTGGGAGAACGCTTCGACCTCCGCATCGGAGTAGGGGCCCTCGTCGCCGTACTGGGCGTCGATGAACCGCGACTGGTAGGGGCGCATCGCCTCCGGGATGAACTCGTGCGGCTCACCAGCGTCCTGGATCCCGTTGCCACCGGCCGGGGCCTTCGCGATCCCCCACGTCGCCTGCGGGCTGTAGGCCATGAAGTCGCGGTTGCCGAAGTCAGGATCGTAGAACTGGGCGGTGGGCTGCGCGAAGTCCTCGAACTCGCGCGAGTCGAGGGACCCGGCGGCGTAGCCGTCCGAAGTGGCCCACTGGGCGATCACCAGGCCGTGGGCGAGCGCCAGCTCCTGCGCGCGGTTGACCGACTCCTCGGTGGGCACGTACGCGAACTCCTGTCCACCATCGGCGGGAGCCTCGTGGCGCTCAGGCGGCTGGACCCCCACGGGCAGTGCGAATACCTGGATCTCCTGGACCCCGAACTCCTCGTGGAGCCGATCGTCCTTCCCTGCCAGCGTGATCCTCACGTACCGCGCGGCGTAGTAGTCGCCGAGCTCCCAGTAGAGGATGCCCTGATCCTGGCGCAGCGTGGCGTGGTGCGCGGCCCGCTCCCAGGTGCCGCCGTCCTCCGACAGGTCGATGGACAGATAGCTCTCCCACTCCGAGGGATACCACTGTCCCTCGGGCGTGAGGATGTGGCCCGAGACCCGGCCCACGGTGCGCACCTCGGGCAGCTGGACGGTGAAGCAGGTGACCCCCTCTTCGTCGGGCTCACCGGCAGCCAGGGGCTCGGCGGGGTGCCATGAGGTGTCCTTGTCCCCGTCGAACATGGCGGTGAGCGGGCGGCCCTCCGCCTCGCCGACGGGGGAGGTGGCGGTCAGGCCGGTGACCAGCTCGCGACCGCGGAAGTCGGTGTCCACCTTCGTGATCGTGACCGTGTACTCGGTGGTGCGATCGCCGTCACCGACGAGGATGGTGAGGCTGTTCTCGCCGAGCTCCAGATCCACGGAGACGCGGTCGTGCGCCTCTGGAACCGGTGCGCTGCCGTTGACCGTGGCCGAGACGCCGTCCCCGGTGGTGATCGGGTGGACCGTGACCGTGTTGAGGCTCCGGTACGCCGTGGCGGTGTATTCCTTCACCGCCGGGTCGAAGGCGGGCTCGATTCGTCCGATCTGATCGATGATCAGGTCCGCCAGACCGCCCGCACGCTGAAGCCCGGGCGGGGCGGTGCGGGGGTGGGGTGCGGCGACGGCGTGGGGGACTGCCAGGGCGAGGCCGCTGGCGATGGTCGCCCCGGCGATGACGGTGCGGCGGCGGGGCGTGGGGCGTCCGGCGGTGCTCGAAAAACGGTGTCCCATCTCGTGCTCCTTTGCTGATGAGCGGGTGTCGGGAAATCGGGGCGGGGCCCCGCTGCGCAGCCTTCCTCGCCGGGGCTGTCGTTGCCATCGCGGAGTGAGGTGAGCTGCACAGAACTAGTAGTCCGGCTACTGGTTTCGACGTCGAGCGTAGCGGCGGGGCGTGATGGGGGCAACATTTCGCGGCAAATAGATGGGATGTATGATCGTCGGTGCCAGCGCACGGTCTCAGCGCGGGCGCTCTCCCCAGGCCGCGTCCCGGGCCTCCCGAGCCGCGAGTTCGAGGGCGCCCCGAAGCACGCCGTCCCGTCCGAACCGACCTGCGATGACCCGGGTTCCGGAGGGCGCGATCCGCGCCAGGTGCACCGAGACCGCCCCGGCCAACGCGTTCCCGCCCGCATGGCCGATCGGGCCGCTCAGTGTGACGGTGCCGGGATCAAGCAACGCTGTCGCAGCGGCCAGGCCCAGCGCGACGCGGTGCGAATAGGCCTCCAGCAGTGCCGAAGGGCGTGCGATCTCGGTCCAGGGATCCGGTGCGCCGAGCTCGTCCGCCAGGACCCGCAGGGCCTCGGAGCCGATCGACGACTGCAATCCGCCGTGGTATCCGACGGTGCGGTCATGACGCTCGGGCAGGGGCGGGGAGGGCGTGCCGGGCGTGGGCATGTAGCCGATCTGCCCCGCGGCACCCGTGGAGCCGCGCAGCGGGGCGCCGTCGACGTGCCCGGCGTACCCCAGTCCTGTGCCGATCCACAGCACGCCGAAGTTCTCGAGGCCCTGAGTGCTGCCGGCCACATGCTCGGCCGCGGCGGCGAGTTCCACGTCGCGCTCGAGCGTGACCGGGCATGGCAGTGCGGAGCGCAGCGTCGTGATCGTGGAGTGCTGCCACAGGGGCAGGTCCCAGGCGAAGCCGAGATCGCCGGTACGCCGTTCGACCTGGCCGTGCACCCCGACCATGACGTGCGCCAGCTGGCTCTCGCCGACCCCTGCGAGACGAGTCATGTCGAGCACGAGATCCGAGACCTGCGTGGCCGATTCCTCGGCATCGAGCGGCTGGGTCCGGGCGGCGATCACGCGGCCGCGCAGGTCAACGATCGTCAGCTCGATCTTAGAGGCGCTGACAGCTGCGCCGACGGCGACCTTCAGCCGGGAGTTGATGTCGTACAGCTGTGCGTCAGGGCCGCGACGCCCCCCTGCCCCTCGTCCAGCCTGGACGAGCGCGCCGCAGTCGAGGAGGCGGTTGACGGCCTCCAGGATCGTGGGCTGGGAGAGGCCGGTCAGGTTCCTCAGTTCGGTGCGGGAGAGCGGGCCGGCTTTGCGGAGGCTCTCGAGCATGTAGCGGTCGTTGGCGCGCAGTGGAGGGTGCGCATGCCTGGTGACGATCACAGCGCCTCCCGGGTCAATGTGTAGGGCAGTTGCCAGTGTCGCATCGGCGCCGCGCACCGAGGGTCGCTCCGTCTGCCCGGAGATCGGATGTGTGCGGGCTCTACTCTCCGGGTGCCGATCGAGTTTCGACTTGTGGCGAGGGGTCGATAAGTTGTAGCTTACCTACTTGTTCACCCGTTCACGCAGTCCTCGGGTGCCCTGCGCGACTCTTCACTGCGACTGCGCCGCCGCACCACAGTGCTGTCGGCATCCAGCGGCGCACTTCAATCCTCTCTCATACATCCGACCAATGGAGGTCACCTGTGACTCAGAGACTGAACTTCTCCCGACGCGCCCTGCTCGGGTCCCTCGCCGCTGCCGGCACCCTCGGCGCAGCCTCATGCACCGGGGCGTCCACCGGTGGCGGCGACAGTGAGGAGGGCGGCATCCCCAAGCCATCCGTCTCCTGCGAGATCCCGGAGGCGAACATCGACGACAGCGAGCTCGACCTCGGCGACGTCTCCGGCGAGATCACCTTCATGACCCAGGGTCTCAAGGGGACCTTCGACGACTTCTTCACCGACCTCATCTCCGACTTCGAGTCCGCCAACCCCGGGACCGCGATCACCTGGACCGATCAGGGCGGCACTGCGGACTTCGACACGCTGATGGTGACCCAGGCGGGGAACTGCTCCATGGCTGACGTCATCAACGTGCCGTCCTCGACGGTGCTCGCACTTTCCCGAGCGAACCTGCTGCTGGACTACGATGTGAAGGCCCCGGGGATCGGCGAGCCGTTCGTCCCCGCGATCTGGGATTCGACCGGGTTCGGTGCGCAGGGCCATCACACGGCGTTGCCGTGGTACTTCGGCCCGCTGCTGGTCACCTACAACAAGGACGTCTTCGAGCGGGTGGGCCTCGACCCCGACTCCCCGCCGAGCACGATGGACCAGTATTTCGAGATGTGCCACCAGATCGCGGCCGCGGGCACCGGCGACTATGCGATCTACGGCAACACCAGCTGGTACCTGCTCGACCAGTGGCACGGCATGGGTGTCGAGGCGATGAACGAGGACCTCACCGAGTTCACCTTCGCCTCGGACGAGAACGCGTTGCGCTGGATGACGGAGATGGCCTCTCTCTACTCCGAGGGGGCGATCCCCTAGGACTCCGTGCTCGGTGACCTCGACCAGTCCCAGGCCTACACCGAGGGCAATCTCGCCTTCGGCACGCCGAACGCGTCCTTCCTGCGCAACGTCCGAAACGCCAATCAGGCAGTGTACGAGGCGACCGGTGTGGGCCGCGGCATGCGCGACGAGGGGATCAACCCGATCTTCTCCGGTCAGTACATCTGCGTCTCGGTCACCAGCCCCAATGCTCCGCTCGCGGTCGCGTGGGCCGAGCATCTGACGGATCCCGCACAGGGGCTCGCCTGGGCGCAGTACGGCATGGACACCGAGACCGCGGTCGTCTTCCCCGCCACGACCGAGGCTCTCGAGGATTCTTCGCTGGCCGAGGCCTCCGGCGAGGACGTCATGGCGCAGGCCCGCGTCATCTCCGCCGAAGAGGCGAAGACCTCCGAGGCCTACCTGCCTTCCTTCTTCCTGACGGGTCAGGTGCAGGAAGCCCTGATCAACTCGGTCAACAAGGCGATCGTGGGGGAGATCGAGCCGCAGGCAGCGCTCGATGACGCCCAGAAAGCCATGAATCGCCTGCTGGAGCGCTCGGACGGCTGACCGCCGCTCCTTTGCGGAGCGGCGCACCGCTGCGCGCACCTGTCACATCTTCGAGGAGAGCCGCATGACTACGACAGCATCTGTCGCCGAGCCGGGGCGGCGCACCGATCTGCCCCGGAGCGGCCCCACCCGGCGCCGCCGCGACGGGGAGGTGCTCAACGGCGCCGCGCGCTATCGTGCCTGGTGGGTGCCGTGGTTGTGGGTCGTGGCCCCGGTCGCGGTGGTCGCGATGTTCTACCTGTTCCCGTTCCTGAACACGTTCTTCCTGTCATTCACGAATGCGAGCCCGCTGTCCGGACAGGGCGACTACGTGGGACTGCAGAACTATCGCGACCTGTTGAGCGATCCGGTGTTCTGGAACGCCGTGCTGAACTCTGTCGTCTATGCGGTGATCGTCGTCCCGCTGATGGTGGTGCTGCCCTTGCTGGTGGCGTTGCTCGTGCGCGACAAGGTGCCGGGAATCGGCCTGTTCCGTTCCCTGTACTACGTGCCGGCGATCGCCTCACTGGTGGTCATCTCGCTCGCATGGTCGGCGATCCTCAAGGATCAGGGCATGGTGAACATGACCCTCATGGACATGGGGCTGATCGACCAGCCCATCTCGTTCCTCACCGGGCGCTGGACCCTGCTGCTGTGCGCGATGGCGGTGACCCTGTGGTCCGGTATCCCGTACTACATGATCATGTACCTCGCGGCGCTGGCGAACCTTGATCGTTCCCTCTACGACGCCGCTGCGGTCGACGGGGCCGGTCCGGTGCGGACCTTCCTCACCGTGACAGTCCCCGGCGTACGCACCATGATGACGCTGGTCGCCGTCCTGGTCACCATCGGGTGCCTGAAGATCTTCACCGAGGTCCACCTGCTCTCCAACGGCACCGGTGGCATCGGCGGTGAATCCCAGACTCTGACGATGTACATCCGCGCGGTCGGCCTGGACCCGACCTACGGCTCGCTCGGCATGGGCTCGGCAGGAGCGGTCGCGCTGTTCATCATGACGATCGGCTTCCTGATCGCCAGTCAGCGCCTCAACGCGAATTCGGAGAACTGATGACGACGACCACTGCAGCTCGCCACGAGCCCGCGACGGCCCCTGCGGGCCGCCCGCAAGGGCGGCCTCGCCGCCGTCGATTCCGCAACGTCTCCGACCTGCATGGCCGTGCTCTCGTGACGCGGTACATCTTGCTCGTCGCTGTGCTGATAATGATGCTCGGACCGCTGGTCCTGCCCCTGATGGCAGCATTCAAGAGCAGCGGTGAGCCGATCTTCGGGCAGTCGGCCAGCCTGCTGCCCGAGCAGTGGTCGCTGGATGCCTTCCGGACCATGTTCGCGCAGACGAACATGCTCCGCTACATCCTCAACTCGCTGATCGTCTGTGCGCTGTCGGTGAGCTCGGCGCTGGTGCTGGCCACCTTCGGCGGCTACATGCTCTCCCGCAAGGGATGGCGCGGCCGCACCGTGGTCTTCTTCGTCGTGATGTCGGCGCTGATCTTCCCCTTCGAGTCGATCATGCTCTCGCTGTACGCGCAGGTGCAGGCGTGGGACCTGTACGACACGCTCGTCGGCGTCTGGATCCCCAGCGTCCTGGGGCCGTTCCACCTGTTGCTGATGCGGGCCGCTTTCCTGGGGATTCCCGACGAGATCGAGGATGCCGCCTTCGTGGATGGTGCCTCCGAGGTCCAGCGCTTCTTCCGGATCTTCCTCCCGCAGGTCAAGGGATCCCTCGTGGTGGTGGGCCTGACGGCCTTCATCTTCGCCTGGCAGGACTTCCTGTGGCCGCTGCTGGTCATCCAGTCGGACGAGAACATGACCATGATGTTGGGCATCTCCCGGCTCCAGGGGTCCTTCGGCACCGACTACCGCGTGGTCCTGGCCGGAGCGATCACCGCGATGCTGCCGGTCGTGGTCACGTTCTTCTTCACCCAACGCTATTTCTTCCGCGGCATCGAAGAGGGAGGACTCAAGTTCTGATGGCAGCACACGATTTCACCGCAGACAACCTCGAGGCGGCAGGGGCTCTGGGAGGATCTCCGGACCCCGGGTACATCCGCCCCGAGGCCCAGCGCACTCAGGCCGCTCTGGAGCACTGGCAGGATCTCAAGGTGGGTGTGATCATCCACTGGGGTCTCTACTCCGCGATCGGGCAGGGCGGCTCGTGGTCCCTGCATCGAGAGCGCCTGGGCGAGTTCACCGACCCGCCCGAGCACTTCACCGGCACGGACGCCGATTATCACGACTGGTACTACGACCAGCGGCGCACCTTCCACGGCCGGGAGTACGACCCGACGGAATGGGCCCGTGCCTGTTCCGACGCCGGGATGCGCTACCTCGTGTTCACCACCAAGCACCATGACGGTTTCGCGATGTACGACACCGCGTTCTCGAACCTGAAGTCGACCGCGGAGGACAGCGCTCTGGGGCGCGACGTCTTCGGCGAGACGGTCGAGGCGTTCCGCGCCGAAGGCCTGGAGACCGGTGTGTACTTCTCCAAGGCGGACTGGGCCCACCCGGGCTACTGGGACCGGGCTCTGCCGGTGAAGGACCGCTTCCATAACTACGACATCGCGGAGCGCCCCAGCTCCTGGCAGCAGTTCGTGGACTTCACGCAGTCCCAGATCGAGGAGCTACTGACCCGCTACGGCACCATGAACGTGCTGTGGCTGGATGCCGGGTGGGTCCGGGAGCCGGAGGAACCGATCGGCATCGACCGGATCGCCGAGCGTGCCCGTGAGCTGCAGCCGGACATCCTGGTCGTCGACCGGGAGGTGCACGGAGTCAACGAGAACTACCGCACCCCGGAGCAGACCCTGCCTGCGGAGGATCCGGGCCACCCGTGGGAATCGTGCATCACGATGACCCGCTCCTGGTGCTCGCTGCGCCGCGACGACCCCGCCAAGCCCATCGAGGAGATCCTGAGCAACCTGCTCCAGATCGTCTCCCGGGGCGGCAACTACCTCATCGGCATCGGGCCGGACGCGGAGGGGCGACTGTCCGTTCCCGTGCAGGAGCGTCTCGCCGAGCTCGGAGCCTGGCTGCGAGCGTGCGGTGAGGGCATCTACGGCACCCGCGGGGGCGGCGACGCGCGGGGGGTCACCGGCGGCGGGCTCGAGTGGCATCACACCCGCAAGGCGCAGACGCTGTACGCCTTCGCCCTGCTGACGGGCGGCGGCCCGCTCGAGCATGCCGAACACGGTGGGACCGCCGGAACCGGAGAGCTGCCGGTGGAGGTCACGCTTCCGCCCGGGGCGACGTCAGCGCGACTGCTCGGCGGGCAGGACCTGCCGCTGCACACCACCGCCGACGGAGCACCTGCGGTGTCCCTGACCTCGTCCCCGACCATGCACGCGATCGGACTGGCCGTTGAGATGTAGGGGCTGATGACTCGCCGCGTGGCGCCGCACCACTTCCTGTGGCCGCTCATCCTCATCCGCAGCGACTCGATGCAGCCGCTGCAGCTGGGGCTCACCGTCTTCTACCAGGAGAACTCGACCCAATGGAACCTGCTGATGGCCGCGGTGCTGATGATGAGCATCCCGGTGCTGGTGATCTTCCTGTTCTCGCAGCGGTACTTCCGCAGCGGCATCACGGCAGGGGCGGTGAAGTGACCGGGCCGGAGGCAGCGACGGCGGGGGAGGCGGCCCCGCGCTCCGGCGCCTCCGGCACCTCCGCCCCGAACATCGTGCTCGTCCACGTCGATGACCTGGGTTGGACGGACCTGGGCTGTTACGGCTCCTCGTTCTATGAAACACCGCGGGTCGATGCGTTGGCGGAGGAGTCCTGCCAGCTTTTCAACGCCTACGCCGCCTCTCCGGTGTGCTCTCCCTCCCGGGCAGCGCTGATGACCGGCCGGGTGCCCGCCCGGGTGGGTATCACGCAATGGATCGGCGGCACCGGTGTGGGGGCGCTCCTGGACGTGCCGTACCACCACGCCCTGCCGGTGAGCGAGTATGCACTGCCGCGGGCGCTGCGCGACGGGGGCTACGCGACGTGGCACGTGGGCAAATGGCATCTCGGGACCGGAGCCCACGATCCGCTCGCCCACGGGTTCGAGGTCAACATCGCCGGCGGACACATCGGCTCGCCCCGCACCTACTTCGCGCCGTGGGGCATCGACCATCTGCCGGAGGCTGAACCCGGCACCTATCTCACCGACGCGCTCACGGACCACGCCATCGATCTGGTGCGCTCCCACGATGGCGAGCGTCCGTTCTTCCTGCACCTGGCGCACTACGCCGTCCACACCCCGCTGGAGGCGCCGCCCGAGCTGGTGGAGAAGTACGAGCACAAGGCGCGGAAGCGCGGCCTGACTCCGGAGTCGGGCCTGGAGGAGGGCGAGGCCCACACGAAGTGGGGGCGGCGCGACGAACGGATCCTGCGCCGCACCGTCCAGTCCCACCCCACCTACGCGGCGATGGTCGAGAACCTTGACACCAACGTGGGCCGGCTGCTGGACGCTCTCGAGGAGCAGGGTGTTCTCGACGAGACGCTGATCGTCTTCACCTCCGACAACGGCGGGCTCGTCACCTCCGAGGGCTCGCCCACCTCGTGCGCCCCGCTCACCGAAGGCAAGGGATGGACGGAGGAGGGCGGCGTACGAGTGCCGCTGATCATCCGTCTCCCGGGCGGGGAGCGTGCAGGGACCGAACCGGACGTTCTCGCCTACGGCCCGGACCTCTACCCGACCTTGCTCGAGGCCGCCGGGCTGCCGCCGATCCCGCGCCAGCACGTGGACGGCACCTCCTTGCTGCCCTGGCTGAGCGACCCGGAGCATCCGGCCGACCGCGGGCCGCTGGTGTGGCACTACCCCCACTACTCGAACCAGGGTGGGCGCCCCTCGGCGGCGGTGCGCCACGGCAGGTTCAAACTGATCCGTTTCTTCGAGGACGAGCACTGCGAGCTGTACGACCTGGAAGCGGATATCGGCGAGCAGCACGATCTGGCTGCCGCCGAGCCCGCCGTGGTGCAGCAGCTCCGACGCGAGCTGGATGAGCATCTCGCCGATGCCCACGCGCTCATCCCGCAACGCAACCCCTGGCCGGAACCCTTCGCCTGACCGGAGCCTGCCGCCTGCCGGACACCGCCACCCCACCAACCAGCTCCGGCACGTTGAACTTCGTGCCGACTGCGTGGCTCTGACCCTCTATGGGTGTTGTGGTCACGCAGGGCGCAGGAGGTTCGTCCTGAGGAGAAAAGGGCGGGGCGGGGAGAGGGGAGAGGCCCTCTCAGCGCCCCAGCAGCCGGGCGAAGAAGCCCTTCGTGGGAGCGACCTCGGCGTGGCCGGGGCAGCGCTGTGCGGTGGGCACCTTCTTCATGACCTGGTCCACGTGCTGTCCGCAGCCGGCCCAGGTGGTCTTGCCGCAGGTGCGGCAGGTGACTGGTCGGCACATCTCAGGCGCTCCTTCCGTCGGGGGCGGTCGTGGGCTGTTCGCTCTGGCCGGGATGCTGCGGGTCGCTCTGATCGGGATTCTGCGCACTCCACTGCGCCCAGGCGGCGTAGCTGCCCTTCAGCTCGATGACGTCGAAGCCGGCGCGGCGCAGGGTGGAGGCGGCGACGGTGTTGCGCAGCCCGGACTGGCAGAAGGTCACCAGCGGGCCCGCCTGGTGCGTGGGAAGCTCCTCCTGGTGGAACAGCACTTTCCCGGCGGAGAGCTGCTGCGCGCCGGGGATGGTCCCGGCGGCGTGCTCGGTGCGGGTGCGCACATCCAGCAGCGCCGGTGCGGCGCCGTCCTCGGTGTGCAGGCGGTGCAGTTCGGCGGGAGAGACGACGGCGGGCGCGATGGTGGGCAGGCCTTCCAGCGCAGGCACGAACCCGGTCAGCGCATCGACGCCGACGCGCACGAAATGGTCGCCGTACTCCGCGGCGCGCTCGGCATCCTCGGCGAGGACCACGAGCTGGGCGTCGTCGGTCTCCGGATCGAAGGCCCAGGCGATATGGCTGGCGGCCTTGCCGAGCGTGGGGATGTTCAGCGCCCCGGGCACGGTGCCGGCATGGACCTGGTCCACGGGGCGGGTGTCGATCAGGGCGAGCGTGCCGTCCTCGAGGCCGCGCATGAGCTCCTCGGCCGAGATCTCGCGCGGCATCACGCGCTCGCCGAGCAGGGCGGGGCCCTCCTGGTTCTGGTGCTTCATCCGGGCGAAGTAGGCGTGGGCGTCGGGCTGGCCGTCCAGCAGCTCGTCGATGAAGCCCTGTTCGTCATCGTTCTTCAGGTGCTTCCCCCACCAGGCGAAGTGCCGCTCGTACCCGACGGTGGTGGAGGGCAGTGCGCCGATGGCCTTGCCGCAGGCCGAGCCGGAGCCGTGGCCGGGGAAGACCTGCACATGGTCCGGCAGGGTGAGGAACACGTTCTTCAGCGAGGCGAACAGCTGCTTCGCCCCGGTGAAGCGGGTGTCCTGCATGCCCACGGCCTCGTCCAGCAGGTCCGGCCGGCCCAGGTCGCCGGAGAACACGAAGTCGCCGGTGAGGATGTAGCCGGGCTCGTCGGCGAAGGCGCCGTCGGTGATGAGGTACGAGAGGTGCTCAGGGGTGTGGCCCGGGGTGTGGCGGGCGGTGACGGTGATGTTGCCGAGCGTGATCGCGCCGTGATCGTGCAGGCGCTCGGCCTCGAAGCCGTACTGCCAGTCCTCCCCGCCGGTGCCAGGCACGTAGGCGGTCGCGCCGGTGGCGGCGGCCAGCTCGCGGGTGCCGGAGAGGAAGTCGGCGTGCAGGTGCGTCTCGGTGACCGCGGTGATCCGCAGGCCGTGCTGCGCGGCGAGGTCGAGGTACTGCTGGATGTCGCGCCGCGGATCCACCACCAGCGCCTCGCCGCTGGCCTGGCAGGCGATCAGGTAGCTGGTCTGGGAGAGGTCCTCGTCGTAGATGCGTTCGAGAAGCACGGTTCCTCCTGGCGCTCGATGAGCGCTGCGTCGGGTGTGGACGGCCCGAGTTTACGGGGTACCCCCGGGGGTATGCAAGACACCCCCGGGGGTATAGGGTGGATGCTCGGACATCCGCCCGCTCTTGTCAGAGGAGACCCCGTGGAGCTCGACGTAGCCAGTGTGACCCCGGTCATCAACAGACTCAAGCGTGCGCAGGGGCAGCTTGCGGCGGTGACCCGCATGCTCGAGGAGGGCAGCGACTGCAAGGACGTGGTCACCCAGCTCTCCGCGGTCTCCAAGGCACTGGACCGCGCCGGTTTCGCGATCATCGCCACCGGGATGGAGCAGTGCCTGGCCGGGGGAGACGGGGCCATGGACAAGAAGGACCTCGAGAAGCTGTTCCTCTCCCTGGCCTGACCGCGCAGCGCAGTGCGCCGAACTCACCGCAGCATGAGCAGCTGGCGCAGCCACGGCACATGTTCGCTGAGCAGCGCGATGACCCCATCGCCGAGCACGGCGAGACCCGTCAGGGCGAGCACGGCGGCAAGGGCCGTCTGCAAGGCGCGGCGGTGCGGTCCCACGACCTCCGTCACCCGCGCGACCAGCAGCTCGTGCTTGCCGAACAGCGCCGCGGCGATCACCGCGACCAGCGGCGCCTGGTAGAGGACGTTCCACGCCACCAGCAGCGCCACATGGCGCACAAGGTGCGGCTCCTGAGACGCCATGCCCACGGCGATCGTGAAGGCGGGATCGGCCAGCGCCGTCGCCGAGAAGCCGACGCCGGCGAGCACCAGCGGCACGGTGGCGACGCGCTTGGGGGCAGCGCGCTGCTCGAGCGGGCCGTGGGGTGCGGGAGGCCGAGACGCCGCCCGGAACTGGTGGACGCTGAAGCCGAGCAGGGCGAGCCCCACCACGACCTCCACCGTGCCGATCGCGTTGTTCGAATCCAGCACGGGCCGCAGCCAGCGGCTCAGCAGAGCCAGCAGCGGATGCAGGATCAGCGTCGCCCCGATGATGACTGCGGTGTACCCGCCGGCGAAGGCGAGCAGATGCCGCACCATGCCGCCGCGCAGCATCACGCCGATCGCGATCACCCCGCCGAGCACGTCCATCGTCACCACCGCGAGCCCGAAGAAGGCGAGGATCCCGGCGAACGTCATGGTGAGAAGCGTAGAAGACGCCGCGCCGCGTGCACGACGGGGCGGGCGCCCGCTCCGTCAGGGGGTTTCCCCCATGGTCTTCCGTGCGAGGAGGGCCTGCGGGAGGATGGCGCTGGCCGGGCGAGGGCCCGGCGGGGAGCGAGGGCGTGATGACCGAGCCGGTCCCCTTCGAGGTGTACGAGGAGGGTGTGTACCTGCACGGCACCAAGGCTGTGCTCGCGCCGGGGGAGATGCTCACCCCGGCGCACCCCTCGAACTTTCGCGACGATGCCCCGTTGCGCCACGTGTACGTCACCGCGACGATGCACGCCGCAGCCTGGGGCGCGCAGCTCGCCCGAGGTGCCGGGGAGCCCCGGGTCTACGTGGTGGAGCCGACGGGCGAGCTCGAGGATGATCCGAACGTCACCGACAAGCGGATGCCCGGCAACCCCACCCGTTCCTACCGCACCCTCGCCCCGGTGCGGGTGATGCGGGAGCTTGTGAACTGGCCCCGGCACAGCGAGGAGAGCGTGCGCGCGATGCAGGAGGGACTGGCGCGGCTGCGGGCCGACGGGGCCGACGAGATTATCGACTGATCTCCATCGAGCGAAGGGCTCGCCGAGTTGCCCCGGCGAGCCCTTCTCGCGTGCTGTGCGCAGAGGAACCTCAGCTGTTGAGGTTCTCGATCGCGTAGTCGGCCTCTTCCTGGGTGAACTTGCCGCCGTACTCGGAGGTCAGCTGGTCGTGGATCGCGTCAGGAGACATCGCCATCTCCTCCTGGTAGACCTTCGCGGACTCCAGGGCGTTCTCGTTCCAATCGGCGTCGATGTTGTCGATCGCGTACTGGGCCTGCTCATCGGTGTACTGATCGAACTGAGAGGTCAGCTGATCGAAGATGCCCTGCTTCGACATGTGCATGGTGTCGGAGTAGGTCTCGGCGGACTTCAGCGCGTTCTCGTTCCAGTCCGCATCGATGGTGTCGATCGCGTACTGCGCGGCCTCCTCCGAGAACTGGTCGAACTCAGAGGTGAGCTGATCGAAGATCGCCTGCTTGGACATGTGCATCACGTCGGCGTAGGTCTCGGCAGAGGTCAGGGCCGAGGTGTACTCAGCCGGCACATCCTCTGCGGAAGTCTCCTCCTCGGCCTCCTCTGCCGGAGCCGCGTCTTCCTCGACGGTCTCGTCCGCAGCGGTCTCCTCTGCGGGAGCCTCCTCCTCGGTGACCGACTGCACGGGCGCCGCGTCATCGGAGTCATCGCTGCTGCTGACCATCAGCACCGTGCAGCCGCCGAAGACCAGGATCGCCAGCAGCGCGAGAAGGCCGCAGCCCAGGGCGATGAACTTGCCCTTGCCACCCTTCTTAGGAGCGGC
>JAAZLF010000668.1 GCA_012799425.1 Actinomycetales bacterium
CTGGCCATCTCCAACGAGGGCATGCAGCCTCCGTCGGCCGAGCACTGGCTGGGCACCACCCAGACCGGGCAGGACGTGGTGGCCCAGCTGGCCTGGGCCACCCGCGGATCGCTGATGGTCGGGCTGATCGTCGCGGTCCTGGCCCTGTTCCTCTCGGCGCTGTTCGGGATCCTCGGCGGCTACCTGGGAGGCTGGATCGACGAGGTCTTCTCCCTGTTCACCAACGTGGTGCTGATCCTGCCGGGCCTGCCGCTGATGATCGTGATCGGCTCCTACGTCCAGCAGCGCGGACTGCTGCTGATCGCCTTCATCCTTGCGATCACCTCGTGGGCCGCGGCCGCCCGCGTGCTGCGCTCCCAGACCCTGTCCATCCGCACTCGCGACTACGTGCAGGCCGCGAAGATCGCCGGCGAGAAGCCGCACCGCATCATCGGGGTGGAGATCCTGCCCAACCTGCTGCCGGTGATGTCCAGCGGGTTCGTCTTCGCGCTGATCACCGCGATCCTCGGCGAGGCGGGCCTGAGCTTCATCGGACTCGGCGTGGTGGGCACCCAGACCTGGGGATCGATGCTGTTCTACGCCCAGAACGGGCAGGCGCTCACCCTCGGCGCCTGGTGGTGGTTCGTCCCGCCGGGCGCGATGATCGCGCTGCTGGGCGGCGGCCTGTCGATGATCAACTTCTCGATCGACGGGATCATCAACCCCCGCCTGCGCACCGCCCCCAAAGCCGCCCGCACGGTGCGCCGCGCGGAGCAGGCCGCCGACGGCTCCGACGGCAGCTCCGCCGACGGCCCCGGAGGCAGCGCCGACGGCAGTTCCGCTGACGGCTCCGACCCGCAGCCCCGCACGTCCCGCACGCAGACCGAGGAGACCGTGGCATGAGCACGCCCCTGACCGGTTCCGTCCCCCCGGACCACCCCGCCCGCCGCCAGGACCCGAACGTCGAGACGGCCTCCGCCGTGGCGCGCGGCGAGATCGGCGAGGCCGCGCTCAGCAGCAGCCTCGAGGCCGCCCGGGGCGAGGACTCGCCCGTGCTCGAGGAGCCCGTCCTCACCGTGGAGGGGCTGAACATCGTCTACGAGGTGGGGGAGGGGGTCCACGCCGTCAAGGACGCCTCCTTCACCCTGCGCCGCGGCGAGATCCTGGGCCTGGCCGGGGAGTCCGGCTGCGGCAAGACCACCCTGGCCTACGGCCTGAACCAGCTGCATCGCCCACCCGCCAGGATCGTCTCCGGCGCGGTCACCTTCCACGACCGCGACGAGGGCACCGACGTGGACGTGCTGGGCCTGGCGGGGGAGCGGCTGCGCGCCTTCCGCTGGTCGAAGGTCGCGATGGTGTTCCAGGGCGCGATGAACTCGCTGAACCCCGTGCTCAGCATCCGCACCCAGCTCGGCGACGTACTCACCACCCACCGCCCCCAGATGGACCGGACCGAGCGCCGGCGCCGCAGCGAAGAGCTGCTCGAGCTGGTCGGGGTGGAGCGGCGCCGCATCGACGCCTACCCCCACGAGCTCTCCGGCGGCATGCGCCAGCGCGTCATGATCGCGATGGCCCTGGCGCTGGACCCGCAGCTGATGATCATGGACGAGCCCACCACCGCGCTGGACGTGGTGGTCCAGCGCGAGATCCTCCAGGAGGTGCTGCGTCTGCGCCAGGAGCTCGGCTTCGCGGTCGTGTTCATCACCCACGACCTGCCGATGCTGCTGGAGATCTCCGACCGCATCGCGGTGATGAAGGCCGGGCGAATCGTCGAGCTCGACACCGCCGAGAACCTCTACTTCGCGCCGAAGGACGACTACACCCGCACGCTGCTGGGATCCTTCCCCTCGCTCACCGGCGAGGCCGGCGACTTCGTGCGCGCCGGCTTCACGCAGGACGACGCCGCACCCGCCGGTATCGCAGACCAGGAGAGCTCCTCATGACCACACTGACCGTGACGGGCCTGAACAAGACCTACACCCTGCGCAGCGGCCTGCAGTTCAGCCGGCTGCAGGCGGTCAAGGACGTCGACCTCGAGCTGAGCGCCGGCCGCACCGTCGCGCTGGTGGGCCAGTCCGGCTCGGGCAAGTCCACCATCGCGAAGATCCTCGCCCAGTTGGAGAAGCCCACCTCGGGCACGATCATGCTGGACGGCGCCCCCATCGGTACCCGCGGCCGGGCACTCGCCCACTACCGCGATCACGTCCAGATGGTCTTCCAGGACCCCTTCGCCTCCCTCAACCCCTTCCACACCATCGGTCACCACCTCGAACGGCCCCTGCTGCTGCACGGCAAGGCCACCCGCGCGACCCTGCGCGCCAAGGTCTGCGAGCTGCTCGAGCGCGTCAACCTCACCCCGACGGACAGCTTCATCGAGCGCCGCCCCCACGAGCTCTCCGGCGGTCAGCGCCAGCGCGTCGCCATCGCCCGGGCCCTCGCCCCCGAGCCGACGGTGCTGATCGCCGACGAGCCGGTGTCGATGCTGGACGTGTCCATCCGCCTGGGCGTGCTGAACCTGCTGGCCCGCCTGCAGCGCGAGGAGAACCTCGCGATGCTCTACATCACCCATGACCTGGCCACCGCTCGCCACTTCTCCGACGAGATCCTGGTGATGTACCGCGGTGAGGTGGTCGAGCGCGGCCCGGCCGATCAGGTCATCCTCGACCCGCAGGCCGAGTTCACCAAGCAGCTGCTGGTGGCCGCGCCCGAGCCCGGGAACAACCCGCGCTTCCTCGCCGAGGCCCGTCGGCGCGGCGTGCCCATGCCCGATCATCTCGCCCCCGCGGAGGAGACCTCATGACCCAGACCCTCGCCACCACTGCCGTCCGCCGCCGCGACCTCCACGAGGGCTGGGAGCTGACCCTCCTGGACGGCCCCGCGCCCTTCGCCGTGCGCGAGGTGCCCGCGACCGTGCCCGGCACGCTGATCACCGACCTCCACGCGGCCGGGCTGATCGAGGATCCGTACCTGGACCGGAACGAGCACGATCTCGCCTGGACCGGCGAGTGCGACGCCCTGTACGCGACCACCTTCGACTGGACGCCGACGGGGGCCGAGAAGGTGGACCTCGTGGCCGCCTCCCTCGACACCGCGGCCACCGTGCTGCTGAACGGCCGCCGGATCGCCGAGGTGCAGAACCAGCACCGCTCCTGGCGTTTCGACGTCACCGACGCCCTGATCGAGGGTGCGAACCACCTCGAGATCCGCTTCGCCTCCCCGCTCCGCACCGCCCGCGAGAACGAGAAGGTGCTCGGCGCCCTGCCCGTCACCGGCAACGACCTGCCCTACAACGCGATCCGCAAGATGGCCTGCAACTTCGGCTGGGACTGGGGGCCGGTGCTGGTCACCAGCGGGATCGGCGGGCCGATCGGCCTCGAGGAGTGGTCCGGTGCGCGGCTCGCCGAGGTGCGGCCCCACGTCACCGTCACCGAGGGACGCGGCGAGGTGGCCCTGCACGCCCTGCTCGAACGCGCCGACCTGCTGGATGACTCCGAACTCACCCTCACCGCCCGCCTGCTGGACCCTGCCGGGCAGCTCGTGGACGAGACCGTCCTCGCCACCGGCGACGACGAGACCGC
>JAAZLF010000669.1 GCA_012799425.1 Actinomycetales bacterium
GACGGTGTGGAGGGTCACGGGCTGGCGGGCGTCCACATCGGCATGGACCGTCGGCTGCTCGAGACCGTCAGCGCACCCATCCGGGAGGCGATCGAGCGCACCGCCGAACGCTTCACGCAGCTCGGGGCGACGCTCCAGGAGGTCTCCGCCGGGGAGGGCAGCCGCCTCGCGAGCGAGTGGGTCGGGTTCGTCGGCCGCGAAGCCCTCGAGGACCTCGAAGAGCTCTACCCCCGTGGGAGCGAGCACCTGTTCGGGCCCGAGGTCGCGCACGTGCTCGAGCAGGGTCGTGCCGCCACCGCGGAGGATCTCGCCCGTGCCGAGGCCGAGACCGAGCGCTTCACCGCCGAGACCGACCGCGCGCTCACCCGCGTCGACGCCCTGCTGCTGCCCACGATCGCGGCGCCCTCACCGACCGTCCACGAGATAGCGACCATGCGCGAGAGCTACCGGGTCTGGAACGACCAGGTCATGCGACTGTGCTGCCCGTACAACTTCTCCGGCCATCCCTCGCTGACGTTCCCCACGGGGTTCACGCCGCACGGCACCCCGCTGGGCGCCCAGCTCGTGGGAGCGCACCATGCGGAGTCGGCGCTGCTGAGCATCGTCGAGGCGTTCCAGGAGGGCACCGACTTCCACCTGCGCCGGCCCGAGGCCATCGGCTGAGATCAGGCGCCGGGCCTGCAGCTCAGGAAGCGGCGTGCGCCTCCGCGATCCGCAGCAGCTCGAGGTAGCCCTCGAGCTGCCAGGCGGTGCGGCCCACGAACAGACCGGTCACGTGCTCGATGCCCAGCAGCTCGGCGGCGTTGTCGAGGTTCACCGAGCCGCCGTACAGCAGGCCGGCGACCTTCCCTCCGAAGGCCTCGCCGAGCGCGGCGAACGGTGCGATCAGCTCCTCGGTGGTGGCCGGGCGGCCCTTCTCACCGATCGCCCAGATCGGCTCGTAGGCGACCACCACGCGGGCGAGCTGCTGCTCGTCCAGCGTCTCGAGCGCGCCGAGGGCCTGGTCGAGGATGAACTCGCTCGTGCCCCCGGCGTCCTTGACCTCGAGGCTCTCCCCGATGCACAGCAGGGGCGTCAGCCCGTGGCGCAGCGCCGCGGCGACCTTCAGGCGCGTGGTCTCGACCGTCTCGCCGAAGTGCTCCCGGCGCTCCGAATGCCCGATCTCGACGATCCTCGCTCCGGCATCCTTCGCCTGCGGGACGGAGACCTCACCGGTCCAGGCGCCAGCATCCTCCCAGTGCGCGTTCTGCACCCCGAGCAGCACGGGGGAGCCCTCTCCGAGCACGTCACCGACCGCGGCGGTGGCGGTGAACGAGGGGATCACGAAGGGCTGCACCCCCGCGGGCATCTCCTCGGCCAGGTGATCGCGCAGGCCGCTCGCCCAGGCACGCCCCTCGGCGAGGGTCTTGTTCATCTTCCAGCTGGTGCCGACCCACAGGGTGCTCATGGCTCTCCTCCTCCGGTGCCGACGCTTCCGCGGCTCCGCTCGTGATGTCTTCTCGTGGGCGCATTCCCCGTGATGCGTGATGCGTGATGCGTGATGCGTGATGCGCCTCGACCGTTGCACAGTCGGCATCGGATGACCCGACCGTTGCGCAGTGGGCGTTTCGAGTGCTCAGAACGCCCACTGCGCAACGGTCAACGGGCCGGGGCGCGGCTCCTGGGGGCGGTCCGGCGCAGGATGTCCGGATCCGTGGCCGGTGCCTGGGCGCGCCCCGGGAGCGCGTGGATGCTCAGGCCTGCTCGAGGGACCCGTCGTAGGCGCAGATCGCATCGACCTTCTCGGCCGAGGCGGAGGTGGGATCGAACTCGAGGTCCAGCCACACCTTGACCAGCTCCTTCGCGGCCTCGAGGCCGATCACGCGCTGGCCCATGGTGAGCACCTGCGCGTTGTTCGACAGCACCGAGCGCTGCACGGAGTACAGATCGTGCGCGGTCACGGCGCGGACGCCCGAGACCTTGTTGGCCGCGATCGCGACGCCCAGGCCGGTGCCGCAGATCAGCAGCGCACGATCGGCCTCGCCCGCAGCGATCTTCTCCGCCGCGGCGACCGCGATGTTCGGGTAGAAGGTGCCGTCATCGGCGCTGCCGACGCCGACGTCGAAGACCGATTCGACGCGGTCGTCCCCCTCGAGCAGGGTCTTCAGCGCTTCCTTGTGGCCGTAGCCGGCGTTGTCGCCGCCGACGATGATCTTCAGTGCCATGGGATTCTCCTCGTGAGTCGTGAGTCGTGAGTCGTGAGTCGTGAGTCGTGAGTGTGCCTCGAGGGTCGCAGGCAGAGCACCCCCGGGGAAGGGCGTGCGGGAGTCCGGTCCCGCACGCCCAAGAGATCAGGACAGGTGCTGCCCGAGCTCCTTCATGAGGATCGAGAAGGAGATCGCGCCGGGATCCGGGGTGCCCAGCGACTTCTCGCCGAGCACGCGGGAACGGCCCAGGGCGGCGGTGATGTCCGCGGTCGCATCTGCGGCTTCGCGGGCCACGCCGGCGGCGGAGAGGATGGCCTCGGCGGCGTTGTCGCCGGTGAAGGCCTCGGCCAGCGCGGTGCGGAAGGGTGCGGCGGCGTCGACCATGGTCTTGTCACCCACCTGGGCTCCGCCCAGGCGCTGGATCGCATCGATGCCGGAGTCGATCGCGTTGACGATCGTGCGGGGCTCGCTGCCGGCCTGGTCGTCGAAGACGCCGCCCGCGGCGATCAGGGCCGCGCCCCACAGCGCACCGGAGGTGCCGCCGGCGGACTCGGACCAGGCGTCCCCGGCGCGGACCAGCAGGGTGCGTGCCCCGGCGCCGGCCTCGAGGGCGGCCTTCGCAGCGGCCGCAGCGCCCTTGGTGCCGTAGGCCATGCCCTGCCCGTGGTCGCCGTCGCCCGCGATCGCGTCGATCCGGCCCAGCTCGGCCTCCTCGCGCGCGCAGACGGCCTCGAACAGGTCCAGCACAGCGCCGATCTGCTGGGCGGTCTCGCGGGACGCCTCGCTCGAGGTGGGGGTCTCGTCGGCGCCGGCCTGCCAGAATTCCGTGCGACGGGGACGCTCGACCTGCGGCATCGCTCCGCGGTGGAAGGCGGGGGTGTCGACGGGCGCCAGCCAGTGCTGCTCGAGCTCCTCGTCGAGGAAGACCAGGGTCAGGGAGAGGCCTGCCATGTCGAGGCTGGTGACCAGCTCGCCCACCTCGGGGCGTACCGGGGTGATGCCGGCGCCCTCGAGGAGCTCGGCGACCTTCTTGTAGACCACGAACAGCTCTTCGTACTTCACGGTGCCCAGGCCGTTGACGAGCACCGCGGCGCGGCCGTTGTAGCCGCCCTCGGCGCGCTCGGGCTGCTCCTCGAGAACGCCCTTGACCAGGAGCTCGGCGATCTCCGCGGCGGTGCCGATCGGCTCGTCGCGCACCCCGGGCTCGCCGTGGATGCCCAGGCCCACACCCATCTGCTTCTCGGGCACGTGGAACAGCGCCTCGGGCGC
>JAAZLF010000670.1 GCA_012799425.1 Actinomycetales bacterium
GGGCCCTCCCGCGGCCGGCGGCACCTTCGTGGCCCGCCATGAGGGCCGTGTCGTGTTCGTGCGCGGCACGACCCCGGGCGAGACGATCATCGCGCGCCTGCTCGAGGATCCGCAGGAGCAGGCTTCCGCGCGTTTCTGGCGCGCCGAGGCGCTGGACGTGCTCGAGGCCGGTCCGGATCGGGCACCGACCGTCTGGGAGGAGGCGGGCATCGATGGCGTCGGCGGCGCCGAGTGGGCGCACATCGCTCTGCCCGCCCAGCGCAGGATCGCCAGCGAGGTGATGCAGGAGCTCCTGCGCCGCGCCGGTGTGACCAGCTATCCGATCGAGCAGGTGCAGGTCGAGCCGGCTCCGCACGACGCCGACGGCCTCGCCTGGCGCACCCGCGTCCGGTATGCGGTGGACGCGGATGGGCGCGTGGGGATGCGCGGCTGGCGCTCCCACGAAGTGCGCCCGGTGGGTGAGGATCCGCTCTCGGCCCAGGCGATCCGCGATCTGCGGCTGGGGGAGTGGACCGCTCCCGAGGGCACCGAGGCCATCGACGCCGTCGCGCCCTCTGCGGGGCCCGCCTCGGTGGTGCTGATCGGTCGCGATCTCGACCCCGACTCCGTGGTGATCCCGCCGCAGTGGGGCGAGGCGGACGTCGCCGTGCGCACGGCGCGCGCTCTGGTGACGCTGCGCGGGGACGGCACCGTCCACGAGCGCGTCGGCGAAAGGCTGTTCAGCGTCAGCGCGACCGGCTTCTGGCAGTCGCACCGACGTGCGGCAGAGCTGCTGACCGATGTCGTCGGGACCACGCTGCGCGCCCCGGCCGGAGGCAGCGCCTGGGATCTGTACGGAGGCGTGGGGCTCTTCTCGGCCGTGGCCGCCGAGCAGGTGGGGCCGGAGGGCGCCGTCGTCTCGGTGGAGGGCAACAAGCGCGCCTCGCAGCTCGCGGCAGAGAACCTCGAGGATCTGCCCCAGGTCTCCACGGCCACGGCCGACGTCACGGATTGGGTCCGTGCCCGCCGCGGCGGCGTGGACGCGGTGGTGCTGGACCCGCCGCGCGCCGGTGCGGGCGTCGAGCTCATGGAGCTTCTGGCCGCGACCGTCCGCGAGCAGATCGTCTACGTCTCCTGCGAGCCGGCGACGCTTGCACGCGATCTGGCCGCGATCGAGAAGAAGGGTTGGAGGATCTCGGACCTGCGGGCCTTCGACCTCTTCCCCCACACGCACCACATCGAGTCGGTCACGGTGCTGGAGCGCGCCTGAGACCACGGGCGGCAGCGCGGCCCAGGTCTCTTGATCCCGCCCGCGGAGTGCTCGACACGCCTCGGTTCAGCTGACGACCTGTCAGATCGAGGGTCTCGGTCGTGGTATTATTTATCTTGACTTCAAGATAAATGCCGGAGCAGTCCGGCGGCCCCCTCATCGACGCCCCACGGGCGGCGGTTCTCTGCGAGGAGTGCGTTCCTCCGCCGTGCGCGGAGCGCAGGCCTACGATGGAGGGGTCAACCACACACCAAAGGAGTTCGCCTGATGAGCACTGTCGACTCATTCTCCGCGAAACAGGATCTCAACGTCGGCGGGACCGACTACGAGATCTACGCGCTCGACGCCGTCGAGGGCGCCGAGAAGCTTCCCTACAGCCTCAAGATCCTGCTCGAGAACCTGCTGCGCACCGAGGACGGTGCGAACATCACCGCTGATCATGTGCGTGCGCTCGCCAACTGGGATCCGAGCGCCGATCCGTCGGTAGAGATCCAGTTCACCCCGGGCCGCGTGATCATGCAGGACTTCACCGGCGTGCCCTGCGTCGTCGACCTCGCCACCATGCGCGAGGCCATGCAGGAGCTCGGCGGTGATCCCGAGAAGATCAACCCCCTCGCTCCGGCCGAGATGGTCATCGACCACTCGGTGATGATCGACGTGGCAGGGCGCCTGGACGCGCTCGAGAAGAACATGGAGCTCGAGTACGAGCGCAACCGCGAGCGCTACCAGTTCCTGCGCTGGGGTCAGACCGCCTTCGACGACTTCAAGGTCGTCCCCCCGGGCACCGGCATCGTGCACCAGGTCAACATCGAGTACCTGGCCCGCACCGTCATGACCCGTGAGGTGGA
>JAAZLF010000671.1 GCA_012799425.1 Actinomycetales bacterium
CAGCAGGACGATCGCCCAGGGGTTGCGGAAGAAGTTCATGGAAGTCCCTTTCAACAGCGCCACGAGACAGCGCGGGCGCACCTATCATCCCACAGCGGACTGGGCGCCGGACGGGCCGCCACGGTGGCGACTCGGCCCACCGCACGGCGGGTCGTCCCAGGGTAGCGGCTCCTAGGAGGTGTGACGTACAACCGAGTCCTGCGCCACGGTCACGATCGTGTCTCTGAGTCCAGCCGGGGACAGCACCTGGGCGGCGCCGGCGGATTCGAGCACGGCGTCCACCAGGGGCGCGAGCAGGGGCGTGTCCAGCCGCGCGTACGTGATGCCGTCCCCGCCATCACGCAGCGCAGCCGCGGCGAAGGACTCGGCGATCCAGTGACCAGCCGGTTCGAGGCGGAGCCAGACCTCTGCGTCGACGCGGCCCGCCAGGGCGGCCCCTCCCCCGGTCGAGGCACGGCCCATCGGCGTGTCGGCCGGGAGGATCTCCACGATCCGGTCCAGGCGGAAGCGACGCTCGGCGCCGGCCAGTCGGCAATCGGCCAGCAGATAGGACCTCGCGCCGTCGGTCTCGATGCGCAGCGGGCGGATCGTGCGCACGCTCGTGCCGGGCCGGTCGGAGGAGGAGTACCTGATGGTCAGCTCGGAGACCGCGCTGTCGCCGTCCGCGCGCAGAGCGCCGTGCACTGCGGACAGGACCGACTCGGCGCGGTCCGCGGTGCGCGCCGCCATCTCATCGGCGCGGAGCGCCTCGGCGAGCTCGATGCGGGTGGGGGTCGGCGCGTCGTCGCCCGGCGCGTCGTTCATGCCGGCCATGAGCTTCTCGCGCGCGGCCGCGACGATCTCCTCGGTCCGACCCGCGACCGGTTCCAGGGCGGCGAGCCCTGCCAGCAGCGCAGTGATCTCCACCGCGCTGAGACGCAGGGCGCGGCGCAGCGGCTCGGCATTGCGCACGCGCACCGTGCCGTGCTCCCATTCCGCCTCGATCAGATCCTCCCAGCCGGCGCCCATGTCGCCGCAGACGAAGAGCACCTCCAGATCGGTCACGAGCTGCTTCTCGCTGACGTCCAGCGCCTCGGCCAGCTCGGCGAGATCCGCCTCGCCGCGGCTCATCACGTAGGAGGCGGCGGAGATCAGCCGGGAGAGGTGGTCGCCGCTCTGGGGCGTGAGCCGGATGCGCGGCGAGGGCCTGTCGACCGCGGTCTCGAGATCCGAGAGCTCGGCGTCCCCCTCATGGAGATCCGCGATGTCGCGCAGCACCTGGGCCAGCTCCTCGCGCCAGGTCGACGGCTCGAGCAGCTCGACCCAGCGGATGTCCCCGAGCAGCAGGCGGCGCACGGCGGGGCGCGGCAGCTCCGGGAGGGTGAGCTCCTGGGATTCCATCGAGGCTCCGGCACGGTCTCGCAGGGACAGCGCCTTGTACGGCGCCGCGCGCACCACGGCGGAGGCCCTGTCGTCGCTGTCGAGCATCCGCGCGAGGATGTCGGAGAGCTCGATGTCCTCGGGGCGCGCCTGCTGGGCGGCGGGGCCCTCGGCGGGGAACGACTCGATCCGGGAGGCACGGAAGAGACGGGGCGCGCTGCGGTCGAGGTCCCAGCCGTGGACGTACCAGTGCCCGTTGTGGACACCGACCACCCAGGGCTCGACCCGGCGCTGCGAGGGCACGCCGTGGGTGCCGCGATAGGTGAAGCGCACGGAGCGTCCCGCCACCACCGCATCCAGCAGCGGGGAGAGCACGGGCAGGGACTCGATCGCGCCGCGCGGCGTGCGCCGCAGCAGATCCGGGTCCGCATCATGGCCGAGACTCAGGAGCTTGGAGCGCACCCGTCGGGCCGCTCCCCCGGCTGCCGCGGCATCCCAGGCGCGGCTCGCCGCGAGCAGGACGGTGTACTCCTCCGTGGTGAGATCGAGCACCGCACCGGACTGCGCCGTCTCGATCCGGTAGTACACGGTGTTCTCGTCGAGCACGTCGCGCTCGGTGGCGAGGGGCAGCCCGAGCTCGAGGATCGCCGCTTTGTCACGCTCGAACATGCGCTCCGCAGCCTGGTCCGAGACTGCATTCGCGTAATCGGGGATGACGGAGAAGAGCTTGGCGCGGTCGATCCGGCGCCGCGATCCGATCGTCATGATGACGTTGAGGAGTCTCTCCACATTCTTCGAAGCCACATGGTCAGACTAACGGGCCGAGCACCGGGAGTGGGCCGCTTGCACCCGTCGGCCCTAGGCTGGGCCCATGCTGCGATGGGAACGGGGAACCGTGAAGGACGCGCTGAGCTCCTGGCACGGTGTGGATCGGCTCGAGATCGAGCTCGACGACGAGGCAGGCACGATCACCGCGATCGCCTACCGCGAGCTGACCGGACAGCCCCGGGTCGGTGAGCGGGTGCTGCTGAACACCAACGCCCTGCGCCGCGAGCTGGGCACCGGCGGTGACGCCATGGTGGTGGCGCGCCTGGACGTGCTGCCCGAGCCCGAGGAGATCGGCGGGCACATGGTCAAGGCCCGCTACACGCCCATGCAGACCATGGTCAACGCGCTGGATGATCCCGAAAGCGAGCACTACGAGACCATCCGCACCGCCAAGGGGATCGACGGGATGCCGGTGGTGGTCGCGGACCTCCATTCCTCGCTGCCGGCCATCATCGCGGGAATCCGGGCCGAGCGACGCTCGGCAAAGATCGCCTACGTGCACACCGACGCCGCCGCCCTGCCGGCCGCCTATTCGCGCAGCGCCGCCCGACTCCGCTCCGCGGATCTGCTCTCCGCAGTGATCAGCGCCGGTCAGTCCTTCGG
>JAAZLF010000672.1 GCA_012799425.1 Actinomycetales bacterium
GCTGAACTGGATCGCGACCTACCTGCTGTTCTTCGCGCTCAAGACCGCGGCGTTCACCGGCGCGAACCAGTCCCAGCCCACCTCGCCGTCGGTGGGGGAGAACGCGGCGCTCCCGCTCCTGCTGGGCAGCGGGTTCCGCCTCCACGCGGGCCTGTTCATCGCCGCCGGCGCCGCCGTGCTGCTGTGGTGGCTGATGAGCCGCTCCACCATCGGCTTCCACTTCCGGGCCGTCGGCTCGAACCCGCGTGCCGCGCAGGTCGCCGGCATCTCCCCGGCCCGCACCTCCTTCCTGGTCCTCGCCGTCGCGGGCGGCCTGGTGGGCCTCGCGGGCGCGGTGCACGTGCTGGGCACCGAGCGTCGCCTCACCGAGGGCGTGGCCGGGAACATCGGCTTCGATGCGATCACCGTCGCGCTGCTGGGCCGCTCCGGCCCGGTCGGGATCGTCCTGGCCGGACTGCTGTTCGCGGCGCTGTCCACCGGCGGCCGTTTCATGGAGACCAACCAGGGCGTCCCGCTGGACCTGGTCCAGGTGATCCAGGTGCTGGTGGTGCTGTTCATCGCCGCACCGCCGCTGGTGCGCACGCTGATCGGCCTGCGCCGCATCGACAACCCCGGCGCAGGCGCCCGGGTGCGTCGTGCGCGCCGGGCACGCTCCGGCGCCGAGAAGGCAGCCGTCGCCGCGGGCGCCGCCACCGCGGCCGCCGACGGCTCCGCCGCCGTGCGCACCGGAGCCGAACGTTCCGCAACCGGCGCCCCCGCCTCGTCGGCCGGCGCCGAGCCGGGACCGCGCACCGGAACCGGAGCCGGTGCACCCCCTGGGCCCGATCCGGCATCGCCGCCGGACAGCTCGACCGAGCCGGACCAGGACCGCACCGACGCGCAGGAGGAGGAGCGATGAGCACCGCACCCATGGTCGTCCAGGACGACTCCGCCGTCCGGAAGAAGCTCGACGACATCCGGCCCGACAGCTGGTGGCACCTGCCGGCGACCACGTCCGTCATGGGTCTGGTCGCGCTGGTGCTCTTCGGCCTGCGCGGCATCCCCGGCGTCGAATCCACCTACGTCCTCGCCCGCGAGAGCGACCTCAACCCGCTGGGGATCGTGCCGGAGAGGATCGCGGTCCCCGCCATGGGCGGAGCCATCGCGCTGTCCGTGGTGGCGCTGCTGGCCTCGGTGGGCCTGTGGATGCTGCATGCCCGCAGCGCGCGCCCTCGCGGCGCGGCGCGCCTGGCCCTGATCGGCGTGTTCGCGGTGGCCTGGATCCTCGCCTTCATGACCTGGGTGATCTCCCAGCGTGCGCTCGACGTCACCACTCTGCTGCAGGGCACCATCGTGCTCGCCGTGCCGCTCGCCTTCGGTGCGCTCTCCGGTGTGCTCTCGGAGCGCTCCGGCGTCATCAACATCGCGATCGAGGGCCAGCTGCTGTTCGGAGCCTTCGGGGCGACCCTTATCGGCTCCATGACCGGCAGCGTCTGGATCGGCCTGGTCGCCGCCCCGGTGATGGCACTGGTGATGGGCGCGATGCTCGCGCTGTTCGCGGTCGGGTACCACGTGCAGCAGATCATCGTCGGCGTGGTGCTGAACGTCTTCGCGATCGGCATCACCTCGTTCTTCTTCGGCACCGTCATGCGTGACAATCCCGCGATGTTCAACGCGCCGATGCGGCTGCCCACGCTGCGTGTCCCCGTGCTCGCGGATATCCCCGTCATCGGCCGGGTGCTGTTCGAACAGAACATCCTGGTCTACCTGATGTGGATCGTGGTCGCCGGGCTCACCATCGCCCTGTTCCGCACCCGCTGGGGCCTGCGCGTGCGGGCCGTGGGCGAGCACCCCAAGGCCGCCGACACCGTCGGCATCGCCGTGAACCTCACCCGCTGGAAGAACGTGCTGCTGGGCTCCGCCGTGGCCGGCCTGGGAGGTGCGACGCTGACCATCGGCACGGGTGTCGCCTTCGGCGAGGAGATGTCCGCCGGCAAGGGCTACATCGCCCTGGCCGCGATGATCCTGGGCCGCTACCATCCCGTCGGCGCGCTGCTGGCCGCGCTCACCTTCGCCTTCGCGGACTCGCTCCAGCTGCGCCTGGGCACGATGTCCGCCGCCGAGGGCGGAGTCTCGATCCCGGGCGACTTCCTGCTGATGCTGCCGTACATCGTGGCGCTGTTCGCCGTCGCAGGGGTGGTGGGCAGGGTGCGCGTGCCGGCCGCCAACGGCACGCCCTACATCAAGCAGTGAGAGCATCAGGGGCATGAGCACGAGCCACAGCCCTGCGCAGGGGACGCCCGGGACGGAGTTCGACGAGCTGCTCTCCGCGGCTCGCGAGATCGCCGAGCGCGCCTACACCCCGTACTCCCGTTTCCGGGTGGGCGCGGCAGCCCTCACCGAGGACGGTCGCCTGGTGCGCGGCTGCAACGTCGAGAACGCCGGCTACGGCGTCACCCTGTGCGCCGAGTGCGGACTGATCAGCGAGCTGATCGCCGGCGGCGGGGGCAGGCTCCGGCGCTTCGTGTGCGTCGGAGGCGACGAGCGCCTCGGCCGCGCCGAGCGCGCCGTGGTGATGCCCTGCGGCCGCTGCCGCCAGCTGCTGTCCGAGCACGCCGCCGCCGATCTCATGATCCTCACCCCAGAGGGTCCGCGCAGCATGGACGAGGTGCTGCCGCAGGCCTTCGGACCCGACGACCTCCGACCCTGACCCGATCGGGGCCGGAGCGCCCGGCCCCTCCCCGTGCGGCCCACCGGCGGCCGCGCCCCGACCCCGAGGAGCACCCATGAACGACGCCCCCACTGCCTCCGCCGTCGAGCCGTTCGACGTCGTGGACATCATCCGCACCAAGCGCGACGGCCACCGCCTTGCCGACGATCAGATCGACTGGGTGATCGACGCCTACACGCGCGGCGTGGTCGCCGAGCAGCAGATGGCGGCGCTGGCGATGGCGATCTTCCTGCGCAGCATGGAGCGCACCGAGATCGCCCGCTGGACCCACGCGATGATCAACAGCGGCGAGCGGATGGACTTCTCCTCCCTGTCCAAGCCCACCACCGACAAGCACTCCACCGGCGGGGTAGGGGACAAGATCACCCTGCCGCTCGCGCCGCTGGTCGCCTCCTACGGCGTCGCAGTCCCGCAGCTGTCCGGCCGCGGGCTCGGCCACACCGGCGGCACGCTCGACAAGCTCGAGGCCATCCCCGGCTGGCGCGCGGATCTCACCGGCACCGAGATGATGGCCCAGCTCGAGAGCGCGGGCGCGGTGATCTGCGCGGCCGGCTCCGGCCTCGCCCCCGCGGACAAGAAGCTCTACGCGCTGCGCGACATCACCGGCACCGTCGAGGCGA
>JAAZLF010000673.1 GCA_012799425.1 Actinomycetales bacterium
CCTTCGGCCCCGCGCACCTGCCGATCGCGACTCTGCCCGGCGCGCAGGACCGCACCGTCTCGATCTCCTCGGCCGGGAAGACCTTCGCCGTGACCGGTTGGAAGGTCGGCTGGATCACCGCCCGTCCGGAACTGGTCACTGCGATCACCGGCATCAAGCAGTGGCTGACCTACTCCTCCGGGGCGCCGTTCCAGCCGGCGGTGGCGGCCGGGCTGCGCCTGCCGTCGTCGGTCTTCCACGATCTCGCCGCCGATCTGCGCTCCCGGCGCGATCTGCTCACCGGTGGGCTGCGTGAGATCGGCTTCCGGGTGAGCGTCCCCGAGGCCGGGTACTTCACCGTCGCGGACGCGGGGCCGCTCGGGGAGCCCGACGCCGACACCCTGGCCGAGCGCCTGCCCTCGGAAGCGGGAGTGGTGGCGATCCCGCTGTCGGCCTTCTACCGCGAGGGCGAGACCGGGGAGGCGAGCTCCTTCCTGCGCCTGGCGTTCTGCAAGTCCCGCGCCACGATCGAGCGGGCGCTCGAGCAGCTCGACGCCTGGGCGTCGCCGCGGCGCTGAGCGCTGCGGCGTCGTACCGGCTCAGCCGCGCGCGGTGAACGTCTCGCCGTGGAAGGTGCGCCCGTTGGTGCGCTGGGAGGCGCCGGAGGCGTCGAGATAGGGGGTGACGCCGCCGCGGTGGCGCGGGAAACCGGCACCGAGGATCAGCGCGAGGTCCACCTGCTCGGGTCGCTCGACCACACCGGCCTCGAGCATCAGGCCGATCTCCTCGGCCAGGCCGTCCTGGACCTTCTCCAGCAGGGCCTCGCCGACGGGCGCCTCGGCCCGGCCCGCCGCCTCGTCGCCGAAGACCTCGGCGACGGTGGGTGAGACGGGCGGGTGCACGGAGGTCTTGCTGCGCTCGGTGAACTGCGCCTTCCGCTCCGCCATCGCGCTCAGGCCCGGGGAGGCATGGAACCGGTCGCCGAGTTCCTCGAGGAGCACCGTGCCCACATGATCGGCGACAGCGAGACCCACCAGGTCCAGCAGCGCGAACGGACGCATCGGCAGGCCGAGCGGGTCGAGGGAGGCATCGACCTCGGCCGGGTCAGCGCCGGCATCGACCGAGGCGAGCACGGCGCCGAGCACGCGGAACAGCAGGCGGTTGACGATGAAGCCGGGGGCGTCGGCGCTGCGCACGGCGAACTTCCCCAGCTTCCGGACCACCTCGAGCCCGGTGGCGAGGGTGGTCTCGTCTGTCTTGTCGGTGTGGATCACCTCGACCAGCGGCATCTTGGCGACGGGGTTGAAGAAGTGCAGGCCCACGACGCGCTCGGGATGGGAGAGGTCCTCGGCCATCCTCGTCACCGCGAGGGAGGAGGTGTTGGTGACCAGCAGGGCGTCCGCCGCGAGCACGCTCTCGAGCTCGGCGAAGACGGACTTCTTGATCGCGAGCACCTCGGGGACGGCCTCGAGCACGAGGTCGCAGCCGGCGAGGTCCTGCAGGTCCGCCGTCGCGGAGAGGTTCCCGGCGATCGTGGTGGCTGTGTCCTCGTCGAGCAGGCCACGGGCGGCGGCCTGGGCGATCACGCCGCGAGCGGAGGCGAGGCCCTTCTCTGCGGTCTCCTCATCGAGGTCGCGCATCACCACGGGGACCTGCAGGCCGAGCGCGAGCTGGGCGGCGATCTGGGAGGCCATCAGGCCGGCACCGGCCACGCCCACCCGGCGGATCTCGCGGGCGCCGTCCACCGGGGTGCGGCCGGGCTTGCCGCGGCGCAGCATCTCGGCGGAGTACATCGAGGCGGCCGCGGCGTCGCTGCGCACCAGTTCCTCGAGCGCGGCGGCCTCGCGGGCCAGCGCCTCGGGCAGGGTGGAGCCGGGCAGATCCTGCAGCAGCGAGAGGGCGCGTCCGGTGGCCGGGGCGCCCTGCGTCTCGAGGCGGGCCGTCCAGGTGCGGCGGGTCTCGGCGTGGCCGTGGGCGGCATCGAGCGCGTCCAGCATCGCCTCCGCCTCGGGGGTGTCGGCGGCGGGCACCGGTGCGATGCGGCCGCCCCAGGCGCCGTCGGCCGCGACCGCGCCGTCGGGCACGGACTGGGCGAGCGCAGGGTCGACCACGTCGGCGTCGGCCTCATCAAGATCGACATGCGCGGCGACCAGTGCCGCGAACTCATCCAGCGCCTCCTCGAGGTCGCCGGCGAGCTCGTCGACCAGGCCGATCTCAAGAGCCTGCTCGGCATTCAGCAGGCGGTCGCGGGCCGGATCCTCGAGGATCATCCGCACGGCGGCCTCGGCGCCGACGACGGACTGCAGCAGGGTGGTCCCTCCCCAGCCCGGCAGGATGCCCAGGCCCGTCTCGGGCAGACCGAGCCCGCGGGCGCCGGGTGCAGCGGTGCGCACATCGGCCATCAGGGCGACCTCGAGGCCGCCGCCGGGGGCCGCACCGTTGACGTGGGCGAGCACCGGGACGGGGCTGGTGCGCACGCGGACCTGCATGTCGTGCGCGAGGCGCGTCATGGCCCCGACGCTCTCGACGGCGGTGGGGTCGGCGAACATCGACAGGTCGGCACCGGCAAGGAAGACGCGGCCGGTGCCGGTCATCGCGATGGCCTGGACCTCCCCGGACTCGGCGCGGTCCAGCGCGGTGCCGATCGCACCGATGACGGCCTCGATCGAGCGGGGTCCGAGAGTCGCGGGGCGGCGCTCCTCGCCCTCGGGCGGCGCGAAGGTCAGCACCGCCACCGTGCCCAGACCGGGGTGCTCGCGATCCTCGGCGAGGACTCGGGTGACGTGCTCGGTGTAGCTGCTCATCAGTGACCTTTCGCGATCTCTTCGTCGAGGGCAGGCGGCTCCCGCCGGTTGTCTGATACCGCGGGTTTCATGTAGATGATGCCTCACGTCGGCGCGGCGTGTCCACTGTGCAGGCATCGCCGCGGACCGCAGGCAGACTGCTCAGGAGGCGCTGAGCCAGACGCCCTCCTCACGCGTCTGACCGTCGTGGTGGAGCACGAAGTGCCCACCGCCCTCGGTCTCCTCGGGCAGCTCGAAGGGGATCTCGGAGAGGAATGCGCCTCCCGCTTCGACGCCCTCCTGCTCGACCAGCTCGCTGTAGTGCGGGGTGACCGCGAAGGCGCGCTCGTGCTCGGTGCCGTCCTCGGCGACGTAGGCGGTGCGGATCCACGACACGTAGGTGTCGCTGACGTCGGAGCTGCCCCGGTGGACGCCCTCGATCGTGAGCAGCACGTACTTGTTCCCCTCCCCCGGCTCCGCGTTGAAGGAGTTGGCCTCCATGATCGCGGCGCTCGCGTCCCAGTCCACAGCGGCCGAGGTCACCTCGACGTCGGCGTCGAAGGCGCTGGAGCGGAGGGGGAAGCTGCTCCCGAGCGGCACCGCGCCGGCGGGGCCGACGGGGGTCTCCTCGAGGGCCGCGGGCGTGGGCTGCGCGCCGTCGCCGTCGCCGTCACCGCGCCCGTTCTCGACGACCGTGGTCCCGCCGCCGCCCTCCAGCACGCGCACGCCGAAGAATCCGCCCACGCCGAGCACGAGACCCGCGATCACCGACAGGCATCCGACGGTCACATAGAACGGGGTGCGCGAGGGCCGCTGCGGCAGCGGCTGGGTGGGCGGGGTGGGGTGCGGTGGCTGATGCATGGCGGCGCGGCGGCCCCTTCTCGGCGGACGATCCGGGCCGCGGTCGGCGACCCTGCGGTCACGCTAGCGCACAGGATCCGGCTCCCCCTCAGGTGCCGAAGTACAGGATCTCGCCGCTGAAGGTCTCCACTCCCAGCCGGAAGGTGTCGATCTCGTCGGTCGGGACCACGAAGGCGGCGTGGAAGGTCGCGCTGCGGCTGCTGGCGAGGGGGCCCACCTGCTTCATCGGATCGGGGACGAGTCCTTCGCCGACGTCGGGGAAGTAGGTGCGGTCCGATTCCCCGGTCAGCCACAGCTCCTCGGCGGGCGTCAGCTGCCCGGGACCGTCGTAGAGCACCTCGTAGGTCGCCAGGACCAGCCGGTAGCCGTCCTGGACGACGTCCCGGCCCTCGGCGCCGGGTGCCGTCGCCTCGAGGTCGACCTCGAGCGCGGTGACGGCGAGAGTCCCGCCGGTCCAGGTGGTCCAGCTGACGGTGTGCTCCCCGAGGGTGGCGGGCTCCCGCTCGCCGAGCCGCTGCAGACCGCCCGTCACCAGGGCGACGACAGCGACCAGTGCCACGGCCTGCACGAGGACGATCGCCACGATCGACCAGGCGGGCAGCCCGCCGCGGCGTGGGGCCTCGTCGGCCGGGTCCTGCGGCTCGCCGGCGACGGCGGGCTCTCCGCGCGAGGGCTCGTGCGCGGGCCCAGGCAGGGTCAGCGGCCTCGGCTCCTCCGGGACGGCGGAGCCCTCCCAGTCATAGCCGGTGGGAGAGTCCCGCCCCTGTGCCATACCCCTGAGCATAGGGCGCGGAGACGGCCGCGCCGTCCTCGACGAAGAGCGGAGCGAGCACGAATCCGAGGACGGCGAGCACCAGTGCGAGCACCAGGAGGATGCCGACGACGACCCCTCGTGGCGGCGCGGAGCGGGGCTCGGGCGGCTGCGGATCCTGGGGTTCCTGGGGTTCCTGGGGTTCCCTGGAGCGCGGGGGCTGGTTCATGAGGGGTCGGCGCGCTGGCCGGAGTCCTTTCGACGGCGGTCTCGTGCGTGGGAGCGCACGGGCGAGGTCACGGTATCGGACCGGCCTGCTGCACGGCGCGGACAGGAGCAGCGTCCCCTTCCATGACCGCCCCGGAACCCGCCGCCCGCCCCTCGTGGGGTGCGGGACGGGGCGCTCCGCGCTCCGTGACAGCACGTCGGCGGGGCCTTACGGTGGCGGGAGCGACGAGAGGACCCCATGCACACCGGAGAACCCACCACGACGAGCGCCCAGACCGGCCGTCCGGCACATCGTGTGTCCTGGCGGACCCATCTGCTCGGTGCCGCGTTCTACACCGCCGGGACCTGCGGGATGCTCGGGGGCTTCCCCTCGGCGCTGAGCGGCGTGGGGCTGGGGCTCGGGGCCCTGCTCCTGGCGATCGGGACGATCATCGTCTCTCGTGCGCAGCTCCGCCACCACGGACGCGCCTCCTCCCATCCTGCGATCGGCGATCCCCGCTCTCTGCTCAGCGCCTGGGTGGCGGGCGGGCCGCTCCTGTTCCACCTGCTTCTCCCGGAGGACACGCCGGTGAGCGTGTCCGTGCTCCTCGCACTGCTGCTGGGCACTGTCTTCTACGCCGTGTTCCGGCTCCAGGACGCCGACCTCACCGCTCAGCACCCGCTGCCGTCGTCGTCCAGCCGGGGCTGAGGCCGCGCCCTGTCGCAGAAGCGGGGAGACTCGCCGATGATCATCGGCTGAGCTGTGGTCATGCCCGCATCAAGGGGAAGCCTGGCCGAAGACATCAGACGTCCGGGCCATACTGGAGGCTCCCCGTTGCACATCCCGTCCGGAGTGCATGCTCTCCCCCTCCCTCGAGGTCCTCCCATGCATCGTGCCCCCTGGCGTCCTGCCGCCCTGCGCCGATTCGGTGCCGCCGCTGCGACGTTGTGCGTCGCCGCGGCGCTGCTCCCGCTCGGCTCTGCCCCGTCGGCCCTCGGCGCGCCGTCCGACGACCGCGCCGACGGGCTCGCGATCTCCGACGCCTTCCGCCCGTCGGCAGACATCGGATTCCACGACACCACCCGGGACGGCTCCCCGCGGCCGATCCGTGACGATCTGGGCGGCGAGCTCGGCGGGATGGTCGAGCTCGTGCAGGCCACGACCTCCGATCCGACCGGGAACGCGGCGAACGAGCGCCCTGACCCGGTCGCGGACCGCCCTGCGCTGCTGCTGTTCACCCCGACCTCGGAGATGACCGGCGTGAGCGTCGAGGTCCGGGTGCAGGGCGAGAGCGTCGGGACCCTCGAGCTCGAGGCGCCGCATCGCCTGCCGGCGTCGGACCAGTCCTACGACGAACGCGGCTCGGTCGCCTACTCGCTGCGCGCCTGGTCCGCCGAGCTGCCCGCGGAGTGGATGCAGCCGGGCCTGAGCCTCAGCCTCACCTCCGCGGACGGCACCACCGGCACTGTCGACCAGGTCGACCTCGGCGCACCTGACGAGCTGGTCCTGAACAACATCCGCCTGGGCATGCTCACCGAGGCGCCCGCCTCGGACTCCCAGCCGTTCATCACGGACCCGGTCGCCTCCGGCACCGACTACTTCCAGACCCTCCCGGTGGCGAAGCTGACCGTCGCCCAGTACGAGACCGTCGAGCTCGACGAGGTGATCGTCGCCAGCGGCGACATCTACACGACCGAGGAGCCTGATCCCTCGGACGGCTCGGTGTACGCGGGCACGATGCGCGAGAACGTGGGCAAGGCGCAGGTCTCCACCGGCATCAACCTCGCCACCTGGGGCGTCACGAGCTCCGAGATGACCCAGCAGCAGCCCGGTCACACCAATCAGCGCGTGATCCACCATTCCGCCGGGCTGTACGCGAACGGCCGCCACGTGCACGGCCTCTCGGGAGGCAATGGCATGGCCACCCTCTACTCCTCCACCGGCAACGAGCTGAGCCACGAGCTGGGCCACTCCTACGGGCTGGGCCACTACCCGGGCACCGATCCCGAGGCGAGCGGCGACGATGTGGTCCGCAACGCCTCGCACCACATGGATTCCGGCTGGGGGTACATCCCGTACCGGGGCCTGATGCGCTCGAACCTCGACACCGGCCCCTTCAAGGAGACGGCGTCGATCAACGGCAGCCCCTTCGCCGAGAATCTCGCCGGGGCGTACAACTTCAACGCCGACGCGATGTCCGGCGGCTGGGACGCGAGCCCGGTCTCGCAGTACACCCATCACACCGCATACTCGCTCACCCGCATCCAGGACACCCTGGAGGACCTGGTCGCGGACACCTCCTATCCGAGCGGCTACCGCGCCTGGGACCCGGGATCCGGCTGGGCCGACGCCGCCGAGCTCGATCCCGAGTTCGACCTGCCCCGACCCACCGAGGTGGGCGTGCCGGTGTTCACGATCCTGGGCGGGTACAACCCCGCCGATGCCGAGCAGACCCTGGTCTACCCCGCGTTCCGCTCGAACCACGGAGTGACCTTCGACCTGCCGCAGGTCGACACGACCGCCGCCGCCGACGAGCGGGTGTGCTGGCTGGAGGTCGATTTCGAGGACGCCGAGACACAGCACATCGCGCTGGACGCGAGCGACGGCATGAAGCAGCTGAACGTGAACCTCGCCGAGTCCTCGGCGCCGACCGGCGCACAGGTGCACTGCCGGACCGATGAGACCACCACCGCGCTGGGTGCGCCGATCGAGATCGCCACCGATCTGGAGCCCATGGACTCCCCGGCCGTGATCGGCGGGGACGAGGGCTTCGAGCAGCTGCGCGCCGAGGAGCTCGCGGAGCTCGAGCCCGAGCTCGAGGCACAGGCCGGCTCCGAGAGCCCGCTGCTGCCCGCCGAGGATCTGGCCGTGCTGTCGGGCTGGGCCGATGACCTCTCGCTGCTCAGCGACACCGCTGCGGAGGTCGCCGAGCGGATCCTGGCGCTGCGCGAGGACGCAGCGGACGTCGAGGCCTACCTCAACGAGCATGCGCCGGGCGGGGTCGCGGACTCCGAGCAGTCGCTCGCCGAGCTCGCCCACTTCCTCGAGGGCCGCGGCTACCTCGATACGGATGGTCAGGTCACCCCGGCCGGTTCCCCGGTGACCGTCGACGGCGGCCACTGCCTGCATCTGGACGAGACGGGCTCGCTGCGCGTGGACTCCTCGGAGGACTGCGGGAGCACGCACGACGACGCCTGGTTCGCCGACAGCTCCGGCCGCATCCACCTGGCGGCCGAGGCGGGCATGTGCCTGACGCACACCTCGCCGACCACCGTCCAGCCCTGCTCGATGAACGATCCGGCGCAGTACTGGGTGCTCCAGGAGGGCGGCTTCGTGGTGCGTGCAGACGCGACGAACTCCGCGCTCGATGCGAATCGCAGCACCGGATATGTGACCACCTACGCCCTCTCGGGCTCCGAGAACCAGAAGTGGGATTCGTTCGAGCCCGCGGACAGCTCGCTGCTGAACTACCTCTCGTCGGACGCGCTGACCCTGCTCTCGGCCGTGGGCCCGCTGCCGGAGCCAGTAGCGCCCGCGGAGCCGGAGGAGCCCACCGAGCCGGTCGAGCCCACCGAGCCCACCGAGCCGGTCG
>JAAZLF010000674.1 GCA_012799425.1 Actinomycetales bacterium
ATCATGTGTGTCTACCCCTTCCTCCAGAAGCACTTCGCGAAGGGGGTCATGATCGGCTCGGTCAAGGGCTGAGCACCGGAGCCGGCCGCCTCCGGCCCGGTGCCGCTCCTCCCGACACCTCCTCTCCTCTCCCGGCCCCGCACCCCGCTGCGGGGCACCCCCTCCTCTCCCTGTCTGGAGCATCGACGATGAGCTCACCCGATCCCCTGCCCTCCTCCTCACCCGCTCGCCGCACCGTCCTCACCGGCCTGGCCGCAGCGGCGCTCGGTGCCGCGACGGTCGGCGGGGTGCATCCCGCCGCGGCCGACGACACGCGCCGCGCGGCGGGGGATACCCGCCGCTTCGACTTCGGTCCGGGCCGGGTCGCCCGCGGCGCCGAGGCGGTGACCGCTGCGACCGCCTACACGCCCGAGCGGGGCCACGGCTTCGCGGACACCTCGGTGCTGACCGAGGCGGACCGCGGCGGCGAGGATCCCCTGCACGGGGATTTCGTGACGACCCAGAGCGCCGCGACCTTCCTGGTCGATCTCGCCCCGGGCGACTACCGCCTCACGATCCTCTCGGGGGACCTGGAGGGCCCCACCCACATCGCCGTCACCGCCGAGGAGATCGCGGTGATCGAGCCGACCACGGCCGCGGTGGGGGAGGTGCTCGAGCTCGGGTTCGACCTCGCCCTCGTCTCCGAGCAGCTCGCCCTCACCGTGGCCGGAACGGCAGCGCACCTGAATTCCCTGGTCATCGAGGCGCTCCCGGCACGTCGGCGGGGGAAGCGTCCCACCGTGTACCTGCTGGGCGACTCCACGATGCAGACCTACGATCCGTACTGGATGCCGCAGGCCGGTTGGGGGCAGTTCTTCGACCGCTTCGTCAGCGACCGGGTCGTGGTCGACAACCACTCCATCGGAGGTCGCTCCTCCCGCAGCTTCCTCGAGCAGGGGCGACTGGACGAGGTGCTGCGCCTCGTGCGTCCCGGCGACTACGTGTACGTGCAGTTCGGGCACAACGACGCGACCGTCTCGGTGCCCGAGCGCTACACCCCGCCGGAGGACTTCCGCGAGTACCTGCGCACGTACATCGAGGGCACCCGCCAGCGCGGAGGGGAGGCGATCGTCGTCACCCCGGTGAGCCGGCGCGACTACGACGCCGACGCCGGGCGGTTCCGGGTCAGCTTCCCCGAGTATGTCGACGCCGCGATCTCGATCGCGGAGGAGCTCGACGCACCGCTCGTCGACCTCTCCTCGAGCAGCCGGGCCTTCCTCGACGAGCTCGGGCCCGAGGGCTCCAAACAGGTCTTCCTCCATGCGGATGCCGGGGTGTACCCGGACCGGCCGAACGGGGTCGCGGACGACACTCACTTCCAGGAGCACGGTGCGATGCAGATGGCGCGGCTGGTGGCGCGGGGCACGGCGGCTCTCGACCTGCGACTGTCCCGCCAGACGAGGCTCCACGACTCCGCGGACGTCCCGCAGGCGGTGGGCGGTCTCGGCCTGACCAGGGCCTCGGCCTCGACCCTCGAGATCACCTGGTCCGCCTCCGCCGATGCGGACACCTATCGGGTGTACGCCGGCCCCGCAGGCGAGGGCCTCCGCTTCGTCGGGGCGACCGCGGGGACCGAGGCGGCGGTCCACTTCCTCGACGAGGCCGCTGAGCACGAGTTCCGGGTGAGCGCACAGAACGAGCACGGCGAGGGGAAGGCGTCGCCCCTCCTGCCCGCCTCGACGGTGGAGGCGACCGCCCGCTTCGACATGGGCCCGGCGGACTCCCCGGTCCAGGAGGGATTCGTGCAGGTCACACCGGAGACCGCCTACACCGAGGAGCGAGGGTACGGGCTGGCCGATGCGGGCTCTGTAACCGCCGAGGACCGCGGCGAGGGTGCCGGCGGCGACGTCATCCGGGACCTGCTGCGGGGCCATGGAAACGCCTACCGCATGCTCGTCGACCTCCCGGACGGCTCCTACACGGTGGTGCTCACCGTGGGCGACGCGACAGGCTCCGCCCGCACCGACATCGCGGTGCAGGGGGAGGACCGCAGCACCGTCGCCGTCGACCAGGGCGCCCGTCAGCTGATCGAGCCCGCAGAGGTCACAGACGGTCAGCTGGTGCTGGGCATCAGCGGCAGCGGCGGTCAGCTGAACGGCGTGACCATCGCCGCCGACACCACGGTGGGGTGGTGATCGACGGCCTCCCACCCCGCCCTGGACGGCCGAGCCGTCCCCCCGCGTCCCCGTCCTC
>JAAZLF010000675.1 GCA_012799425.1 Actinomycetales bacterium
ATGCTCGGCGCTCACCTCGAGCTCGCCCGCGTCGATCTGCTCGAGCAGGTCCTCGAGCGCCCGGGCGGGAGGCAGGGCGGGGTCGAGCCCGATGCGCAGGGGCGGTCTGCCCCAGGCCCCGGTGATCGCGAGCCAGCGGATCGCGGTCTCGCGCACGGCCAGCTCACGCGTCAGCTCGGACCAGGCCAGCTCCCCGGCGCGGCGGTGCATGCCCTCGTGCGCCAGCGCGGTGCCTCCGGCGTCGGGTCCGCTGTCCCGCAGCGCCGCCCAGCGCTCCTCGCGGGCCAGCGCGCGCCTGCGCCGGATGAGGATCACGGTGAGCGCGGCCGCGGCGGCCAGCAGTGCGCCCAGGGCGAGGGTGATCACCACTCCCCCCTCGATGCGCTGGACGGTCTCGGCGGAGGGGCCGGCCCCGCCCTCGTCGGAGCCCTCCTCGTCGGTGGTGCCCTCCTCGCTGGTCTCGTCCTCGGTGGTGCCCTCCTCGTCGGTGGGCTCCTCGCTGGTGGGCTCGTCCTGCCGCTCGGGGTCCTCGGGCGCCTCGGGGGTGTCCTGCTGCGAGGCGGTGTCGGTGACGCCGGGGGTGTCCACGCCGTTGGCGGCTGCGGCGGGCGTCGGCTCGAAGCGCACCCAGCCGTGCTCGGGCCCGAACCACACCTCGGGCCAGGCGTGGGCGTTCTTCGCGCTGACCGACCACTCGTCGCCGTCCTGCTGACCTGAGGTGAAGCCGATCGCCACGCGGGCGGGATAGCCCTGCGCGGTCATCATCAGCGCGAACGCGGCGGCGAACTGCTCGCAGTAGCCGATGCGGTCGGCGAGGAAGGATTCCAGCGGGTCCTCGCCCGGTCCGGTGTTGACGGTCAGCGAGTACGCGAAGGAGTTGCGGAAGTAGTCCTGGTAGGCGACGGCGGTGTCGAAGGCGTTCTCGGCGCCGGCGCTGGCCGCGACGGTGGCGGCGAGCTCGGCCGCACGCTCGGGCACCTCCTCCTGGGAGGTGTAGCCCGCCTCGAAGGGCTGCTGGAACACGGCCGGATCCACCTCGCGCAGCTGCTCGGCGGTCGCGTTCGGCGCCTCGGACTCGATGCGGTACCGCTGCCCGAGCAGAGCGGTGGAGCCCCGGTCGATCGCGACCTCGCCCTGGCTGGGCTGCACCACGAGCGACTCGTCGAGCGTGCCGTCGGCCGCCTCGACGGAGCGGACGTTGTCCGGCACCGGCAGGCGGTCCCCGGAGAGGTTGGTGACCTCGACCTCGGTGGCCAGGAAGTCACCGGCGCTGCCGTGCACGGGCACGCCGTCGTCACGGGCGTCGGTGAAGGCGGCCAGCCCCAGGGCGAGCGACTCCCCCTCCACGTTCCCGCGGTAGGTCTCGCCGTCGAAGGTGTTCAGGGAGCGCAGGCGCAGGTAGGAGGGCTCCTCGGCGGTGGTGGTGTAGCGCAGCACCTCGGTGTCCTCCTGCTGCAGGAGGGAGCGGCGCACGGAGACGTCGTCGTCGATCATCACGCCGCCCAGCGCCGGGGCGTCCGGATCCTGCCATTGCTGCAGCACGTCGATGTTCAGCGCGATGCGGGCCGGGGCCAGCTGCGGCAGGGAGGTGCCCAGCAGCGGGGTGAGCCCGGCGACGAGCGCGACGCACAGCGCGGTCGCGGCGAGGGTGCGGCCGGGGTGCGCGGCCGGCCCCGCCTGGGGCCGACGGTCGCCGCGGAGGTAGCGCGGATCGGGGTGGACGGTGCGGGTGACGAGGATCGTGACCCCGGCGAGGACCGGCCCGGCGACGGTCCACCAGGCACCACCGGCCGGCTGCTGCAGGGCGGGGAGGAAGATCGCACCGATCAGCAGCAGCCCGGTGGGCGTGTGCCATCCCAGGTCCAGGTACATCACGTCCAGCAGCAGCGCCATCAGCGCGATCACCGCCACCAGCAGCACGGTGCCGTGCGCGCCGGGGGTCAGCGGGGCCATCCCGTTGGCGAGCTCGTCGACCGCCGAGGTGAAGATCTCGCCCTGCGCGCGGAGCACCCCGATCGGGCCGTCCGACCAGCGGATCAGGCCGTGCAGGGCCTCGACCACCAGCACCAGCAGACCGATCAGGGCCGCCTGTGCCAGCGGCACCAGCATCGCGGGGCGCAGCAGCCGTCGCAGCACGATCCCGCCGAGCACCACGGGAGCCGCGGCGGTGAACGTGAGCGTCAGCCAGGCGGAACCGGCCAGCAGCTGGGACACCGGCGCCGCGGCGCACAGCAGCGCGGCCAGCAGCAGCAGGGCCCGGCCGATCAGGTGAGTGCCCTCGAGGGCCGGGCGGCCCATCAGCGGGCTCATGCGCGCTCCTCCGCCTCGGCCGCCGTGAGGAGGTCATCGAGGGAGTCGGCGGTGGTGCCGCGCACCAGCGTCCAGGCACCGAGCCGCGAACGGGTGGGGGCGTGGCTCTCACGGATCCTCTGCAGCTCGCGCGCATGCTGCTCGTGGGCGTGGCCGAAGTCCTCGCCGTCGGCCGGACCGATGCGCCGCGCCGGGGGCCGGCGCCCGCTCTCGCCGTCCTCGTCCAGCGCGGGGCGCAGCGCGACGGCGGTGCGGTGGGTGGAGCGGCCGGCGAAGCGGTCCAGGTCCAGGCCCGAGAAGGGCTCGCCGTCGTCGGGGCCGAGCGCGATCGCGAGGGCGGTGTGGCCGGCGGCGTGGTCCTGGCCGATGCCGCCGGAGGCGTCGTCGTCGAAGTCGACCTCGGCGAGCGCGAGCAGCGAGGCGCGTTGCTCGACGGCATCGGCCTCGCTGCCCAGCGGCGAGGGGCCGGGGATGCCGCGGCGGCGGCCGGTGCGGGTGATCTCGTCGCCGGAGGCGTCCACGATCCGCACCTCCCAGCCGTTCAGCCCGAGCGCGTTCAGCACGGTCGCGGCATGGGAGACCAGCGCGTCCTCGACCTGCCCGGAGGGGTTCTCGCGGCGGCTGGTGTCGAGCATGATCACGGCGCTGTGCCCGGCGGCGGGCTCGTCCTCACGGGTCATCAGCTGACCGGTGCGGGCGCTGGCCCGCCAGTGGATGCGGCGGATGTCGTCCCCGGTGGCGTAGGGGCGGGCGATGGGTCCGATCTCGCCCACGCCGGGTGCGGCGGCGGCACTGATGGCACCCTCGCGGGTGATGCCGGTGGCGCGCTCGGCGGCGGGTGCCATCTCCGAGATCACCGGCAGGCCCCTGAGCACCAGCCCGTCGTCGACGGTGCGGCGCAGATGGAACATCCCCAGCACGTCACGGACGATCAGCGAGTACGGCCCCAGCGCGTGCGGGCCGCGACGGCTCACGCGCAGCACATGCGGCATCCGCTGATCCAGCGGCAGGTCGCCCTGGCCGCCGAGCTCCTCGGGCAGATGCTCGCGGGCGATGCCGCGGCCCAGCGGCACGTGGGTGATCCAGGCGGCGGTGGTCAGCTCGAGCATCACGCGGGCGACGGAGCCGACGGGCACGGCGTCGTCCACCAGGCGTCGCTGGGGCCGCAACCCCACGCTGCTGACCGCGATCCCGATCGCCCCGATCACCAGCATCAGCAGCCCGGCCGCGGCCGCTTGGCGCAGCGGCGTCACCCGGGCGAGGTCTCCGAGCACCCACAGCACGACGGTGCCCACGAGCACGACGATGCCGCGCCCGGTGGGCCGCAGGATCGTGCCGGGGCGCGGGCTCACGACTGCGGGGTGCTGCGCAGCACCTGGTCGACGAGCTCGCCCGCGCTCGCGCCGCGCGAGAGGGCCTGCGGGGTGAGGTGCATGCGGTGGCGCCACACCGGCATGATCACGTCCGCGACGTCCTGCGGGGTGACGAAGGTGCGGGCGTCGAGCGCGGCGTTGGCCTTCGCGGCGCGCACCAGGTGCACGGCGGCGCGCGGGGACGCACCGAGCGTGACCTGCGGGTGGGAACGGGTGGCCTCGGCCAGGCGCACCACGTAGGCCAGGATCGTCGGGGACGCGTAGACGCTGCGCACCGCCCGCGCGTGCGCGGCGATCCGTTCAGGGGTGGTGCGCTCGGTGACCGTGTCGAGCAGGTCGTGATCGCCCTCGCGCACGGGCCCGGACTGGGCGGCGAGCATCCGCGCCTCGGCGGAGGCCACCGGGTAGCCCATCGTGGTCTGGGCGAGGAAGCGGTCCCGCTGCGCCTCGGGCAGGCGGTAGGTGCCCTCCATCTCGACCGGGTTCGCGGTGGCGACCACCATGAACGGCTCGGCCAGCGGGAAGGTCTCGCCGTCGACGCTGACCTGCCGCTCCTCCATCGCCTCGAGCAGCGCGGACTGGGTCTTCGGGGAGGCGCGGTTGATCTCGTCGGCCAGCAGGATCTGGGTGAACACCGCCCCGGGCCGGAACTCGAACTCGCTGGTGGCCTGGTTGAACACGGACGCGCCGGTGACATCGCCCGGCAGCAGGTCGGGGGTGAACTGGATGCGGTGGCGCTCCGCGCCGAGCGCGGCGGCCAGGGACTTGGCCAGCATCGTCTTGCCGACGCCCGGGATGTCCTCGATCAGCAGGTGCCCGCCGGCCAGCAGCACGAGCACCGCGATGCGGGCCACCTCGTCCTTGCCCTCGACGATCGTGGCGATCTCCTCGACCACCGATTTCGCCTCCGCGGCGATCTCCCGCGCCTCGCTCCCGCTGAGCGCACCATCGGCCTCGTGGGCACGGTTCTGCGGGTCCCAGGGATCGGGTGAGCCCTCGACGGAGGCGGCGTCCTGAGTCATGTCGAGCTCCTTCTGATCCGCGGTCCGACAGGAGTTCATCAGAAATTTGCCCCGGGATGAACAGTCCGGGAAGCACGAGGCGGCGCTGGCTCCTACAGTATGACTGGTTCTGAATGTCTTCTGAGGAGTTCCGATGATCGTCCGTGGCCGCGCCGGCGTCCGACTGAGCGCGGGGCTCCTCCTTGCGGCGGCATGCGCTGTGGGGCCCGCCGCCGCTCACGCGGCTCCCGTGCCCGGCGCGGGTGGGATCGTGCCGATGCAGGGTGTGAACGAGTGCGAGGGTGTTGCGGCCTCGGTCTCCGTCTCCCCGGCCGAGGTGGCGATCGGCGAGACCGTGACGATCACGGCGAACTGCTTCCCTCTCCATCAGCGCGTCACGGGCAACGTCATCACGGCCGATGGCCCGCGGGCCCTCGAGGGCACCACGACGGGCAGCGGCTCCTTCTCGACGACCTTCACTGCTCAGGCCAGCGGGGAGCATCGCGTCTCCCTCGAGGGCGGAGGGTCGCAGGGAACCGCGACGTTCTTCGTGACCGACGACAGCGGAGACAACGGAGACAGCGAAGAGCCCGACCCTGAGGAGCCCTCGGAGGAGCCGACCGACCCCCCGACCGAAGAGCCCACCGATCCTGAGCCGACGGACCCGGAGACCCCCGACGAGGGCGAGAACCCGGACGACGGAGA
>JAAZLF010000676.1 GCA_012799425.1 Actinomycetales bacterium
CCCTCGCAGCGCTGCGCGACTCCCAGATCTTCAAGACGATCTACGCCTACGGGCTACGTCGGGCCGAGGCTGTCGGTCTGGACGTAGCGGACTTTCGTCCCAACGGTGCGGCTCCGCGCTTTGGCCGCTTCGGCGCGGTCGACGTGCGCTGGGCCAAGAGTTCACACGGCTCGGGTCCGCGCCGCCGGTCGGTGCTCACACTCCCTGAGCTGGACTGGATCACGGAGGGACTGGCCCAATGGGTCGACCACGCCCGTCCTCGGTTCACCACGGACTCTGCGGGAGCGTTGTGGCTGACCGAGCGAGGCACGCGCGTCTCGCTGCGCTACATCGATCTGCGGTTCGCCCAGCTCCGAGACGAAGCGGAACTGCCGCCGGAGCTGAGCGTCCACGCCCTGCGCCACACGTACGTCACCAACCTCATCGAGTGGGGGTACGCCGAGAAGTTCGTGCAGGACCAGGTCGGGCACGCGTACGCCTCGACGACAGCGATCTACACCTCCGTCGGCGACGACTTCAAGAACCGCATGATCAACCAAGCCCTCTCCCGGATCTATGGAGGACCCGATGCCGAAGACCCCCAACCCTGATGCCCCGATCACCTGGAACCTGCGCCCGCTCATGGCTGCGGCCGGCATGTTCCAGACCACAGATCTGATCGCACCGCTGCGCGCCCAGGGAATCCAGCTCTCTCGTGAGCAGGTGTTCCGCCTGGTGACGAAGACCCCCGAGAGACTGAACGTCGAGGTGCTCGCCGCGCTCTGCCGGATCCTCGAGTGCTCGCCTAACGACCTCATTGAAATCCCGAAGGTCCAGAGCGAGCGTCCACGCCGAGCAGCCGGCGCTCCAGAAACCTCGGGGCCGGCGATCGGAGATCTGCGCCCGATCCGCGCCAAGCTGCACCGCCCGCACGAGTGATCCGACCAGGATGCGCCCATGGCCACCAGGTTGGCTGTGACAGGTGCGAGCGTCCTATCGCAGCCAGGTACTCGATCCTCGAGCAGCACGTCTGCAACGCCTGCTACTCGAGGCTTCGCCGACACCCCGGAATCTGCCCCGGGTGCGATCAGGTCAAGGTTCTGGCCTTCTACGACTCGATCCGACGCATCGTCTGCGCGACCTGCGCCGGCGTGCCCCCACGGTTCGCGTGCATCACCTGCGGAAGCGAGGAACAGCTCACCGGATCTCAGTGCGGCACCTGCCGACTGACCGAGCGCCTCCGTGACGTCCTCGCAGAAAAGACCGGTGGGATCCATCCCGGCCTCGCCACCCTGTATGACCACCTGCTGACGGCACGCGACCCCCGTGCGGCGGTGCGATGGCTGCGCAAGGAGCCGGTCAGGGCAACGCTTCGCGGCATGGCCGCCGGCGAACTTCCGATCAGGCACTTCACGCTCGATGCTCTCCCGCCCTCGCCCCGCGTGCGGTACCTGCGCCACATGCTCATCAGCGCTGGAACGCTCCCGGCCATCGACGTACTGCTCAACGATCTCGAGAACCACGCCACCTCCTTTATTGCAGGCCTCCCCAAGGAGCACGGTGCCGTCACCGCCCAGTACTTCCACTGGGAACTGCTCCGCAAGATCCGACAGCGATCCGCGAACCGAGCCATGACCCCCAGCAGCTACAGCATCCGCTCCACCGAGCTGCGCAAGATCGCTCACTTCCTCGCCTGGCTCGACGCCAACGGGCTCTCTATGCCATCGCTGGATCAGACTTCCGTCGACCGCTTCTTCGCCCACCATCACTCCCAAGTGGCAGTTGGCACGTTCCTGAACTGGGCGATACGGCAGGGCCTGACAAGTCCGGTGAAGATCCCGGGGCGGAAGCCAGCCCGGCCGCGTCCCCCGGTCTCCGACGACATCATCTGGGACAAGGTCGACCAGCTCGTCGATGACGAATCCGTTCCGCTGGGAAGTCGCGTCATCGGTATCCTCGTCCTCGTGTTCGCCCAGCGGATCAGCGACTGCGTGCGTCTGTGCCGCTCAGACGTCACGGACGGCGAAGCTATGAGGATCGCGCTGGGGCGGACCCCACTCACCCTTCCAAGTCCCATCGCCGTGCTGTTGCGCCGTCACCTCGAGGAGCTGATCACCCGTCGGCCCTATGTCGCCGGCGGACCGGATTGGCTCTTTCCCGGGGCCACGCCACACCACCACGTCAGCGAAGCCAGCGTCGCCCTCCACCTGGCCCCGCACAAGATCCATGCCCGCCAGATCCAGCAGGCCCGAATCGACCACCTCGTGCGAACCGTGCCGGCCAGCATCGTTGCCGACACACTCGGCATCAACATCCACACCGCCGTCAAGCATGCCGCGCGCACCAACTCGAGATGGGGCGATTACCCCGAATTGCGGGCGTCGCCCCAGGAGAGTAGTACCCGAGCGAAGGTCACCTCGCGGAACCCCCGAGAGAGCCAGTGAATGCGCGTCTGCGCCGAAAACAGTCGGTTCAGGGGCGCACCGCGAACGCACCAACGATGCTCACAGCGGCCCTTGCGGGATCCGGGAGTCAGGCACCAAAGCGACGGGCATGCCAGACACCATGAAGGCGACCGCGATGGCGCCCACCACGATGCCCACTATTGCCCATGCTCTCCCGTTGTACCGGCGACGCAGGCTGACCGTGCCGAGCCAAAGGGCGAGAACCGCGCAGATCAACCCTGGAATGAACGGGATCAGCATGAGGCCGTCCGCCGTGCCATGCCCGTTGAACACATAGAACGAGTACAGCTCTTGCCGCGCCAGTTGCCCCCAGACCGTCAGTGCGACGCCGAGGCCTCCTGCGGTGGTTGACATGATGCCGAGGATGTCGAACTTCCGCGAGTCGATCGAAAGGGTGATGGTCATCCATCCAGCTATCCGAGTGCAATCTGCAGCTTGCGCCATAAACGGTCGGTTCGGGGGAGGGTAACGCTCTGCCGAGCTGGGACTCACAGGCCCCGCGGGGACATGGGGTCCGGGA
>JAAZLF010000677.1 GCA_012799425.1 Actinomycetales bacterium
GGCACGCAGCAGCGTGCGCTCGTCCTCGGTGAGGGTGCGCAGCCCGGGGATGACCTGCTGGTCGAGCAGGTGGATCATCCACTCGGTCTCCACCACCAGGCGGGAGCGGTTCAGCGCCGCCTCGGACAGGTGGTCGACCAGCGGCGCGGTCTGCGCGCGGTAGCGGCCGTCGAGCGGGGTCAGAGCGATCTGCGGGGTGATGTCCGCGAAGGAGTGAGCCATGACGGCATTGTTCCAGAAGCGGTGCGATCCGCGACGGCAGGTCCCGGTCGCGGACCGCGGGGATCACTCGGCGGCGGAGCGGCTGCGTTCGCGCCTCGTGTCCCCGAGCCCGGTGATGCCCTCGACGATCGCGGAGAGGATGCCGATGATCACGCCGGCCCCGAGCGCCCACCAGAAGCTGTCGAAGCTGAGGGTGAGCCCTGCCAGGCCCGAGACCCAGCTCGCCAGCAGCAGCATCAGGGTGTTGATGACCAGTTGGAACAGACCCAGGGTCACGCAGGTGAGGGGGAAGGCGAAGAATTCCAGGATCGGCTTCACGATCGTGTTGATCAGCGCCAGGATCAGCGCGATCGCTGCGATGGTGAGCACCTGGGTGAGCGTGGTGGCGCTGTCGTCGCCCAGGTGCATGCCGGGCAGGATCAGGGCGGTGACCCACAGCGCGAGGCCGGTGACGATGATGTGACCGAGGAATCTCATGGCCCCATTGTCCGCCCCGAGGCTGGATGGTGCATCAGGGTTATCCCTACCTCTGGCCGAACCGGTCGGACGCGGCACGCCCGCGGCCCTGCACCGAATACCCTGGCGTCATGTCCGACCAGCCTCGCGAGAATGTCCGCCTGCGCCCCGCGCTCGAGAACCTGCCCGCCTACGTCGCCGGCAAGCCCGCCGCCGATGACGGCGTCGTGCGCTACAAGGCCTCCTCGAACGAATCACCCTTCCCACCGGTCGACGCGGTGCGGGACGCCGTGGTCGCCTCGCTCGAGGGGGCGAACCGTTACCCGGATGCGGCCGGGCAGGAGCTGCGCACCGCGCTCGGGCAGGAGCACGGCGTGGAGCCTTCCCAGATCTCGCTGTCCACGGGCTCCGTGGCGGTCTCGGGAGACCTGGTGCGGGCGCTGGTCGGTGACGGCGACGAGGTGGTCTTTGCCTGGCGGTCCTTCGAGGCGTACCCGATCCTGGTCGGCTCCCACGGCGGAGTGCCCGTGCCGGTGGCGCTCACCGCGAGCGGCGAGCACGACCTCGAGGCGATGGCGGCGGCGGTCACCGACCGCACCCGGCTGATCCTGCTGTGCACACCGAACAACCCCACCGGGCCGTCGCTGTCCACCGAGCAGGTCGAGGACTTCCTGGCCCGCGTGCCCGACCACGTGGTGGTCGCGATCGACGAGGCCTACCGGGAGTTCCACGATCCCGCCACCGTGCTCGGCACCGCCGGGCTCTTCCGCCGCCACGGCAACGTGGTGCTGCTGCGCACCTTCTCCAAGCTGCAGGGACTGGCA
>JAAZLF010000066.1 GCA_012799425.1 Actinomycetales bacterium
AGTACAGCTCGATGTCGCCCACGAACACGCCGCCCAGCAGCACCTTGGCGTCATCGGACATCACGAGCTTGCGGTACCTGCGGTTGACGGGATCGACGAAGGAGACCTCGAGCGCGCCGGGGCTGAGCGCGTTGACGTCCCCGAAGGCCGCCGCGTCCACGCCCACGCCCTTGAGCTTGGTGCCGTCGTCCTTGCGCTCGTGCACTCGGGTGCCGCCGAGGAAGCGGTCCACGACCACGTCGGCCATGTCGTTGCCGGGCGCGATCAGGCCCGCGCAGGAGTCGTTGAACGACGCGCATTCGCCGACCGCCCAGATCGCCGGATCGGAGGTCTGGCAGGAGTCGCCCACCACCACGCCGCCGCGCTCGGCGATCGCGAGGCCCGCCTCGCGGGCGAGGCGGTCGCGCGGACGGATGCCGGTGGAGAAGATGACGATGTCCACGTCCAGGGTCGAGTCGTCCGAGAGCACGGCAGAGCCGATCTGGCCGTCTGCGGAGGGCTGGAAGCGGGAGGCGCCCACACCGGTGCGCACATCGATGCCCTTGTCCTGGACCAGCAGGCGCAGCATCTCGCCCCCGCCCTGGTCGAGCTGTACGGCCATCACCCGGTCGGCGAACTCCACCACGGTCGCGGCGGCGCCCAGGTCCTGCAGCGCGGCGGCGGCCTCCAGGCCCAGCACGCCCCCGCCGACGACGACCCCGCGCACCTGACGGCCCAGCGTCCTTTCGCGCAGTGCGACCCACTCGGCGATCCGCTCGACATCCTCCACGGTGCGGTACGAGAAGACGCCGGGCAGTTCTCTGCCCTCGGCGCGCGGCGCCCATGCCCAGGAGCCGGTGGCCATCACCAGGCGGTCGTAGGGGATGACGGCGCCCGAGGCGGTGGTGACCGTCAGGGCCGCCCGGTCGATCGACTCCACCTTGTCCCCGGTGACCAAGGTGATCCGCGGATCGTCCCAGACGGACGTGTCCAGGCGGAGCAGCTCGGCGCTGCGCGAGGAGAACCAGTTCGACAGGTGCACGCGGTCGTAGGGCTGCTGCGTCTCCTCACCGAGGACCGTGAGGGACCAGATCCCCTGCGGGTCCTGCGCCCGCAGTCGCGCGGCGAAGCGGTGCCCGGTCATGCCGCCGCCGATCACCACGATCCGCTCATCGGCCAGCGGGGCCCGCTCGACGGCAGGGGCGAGGGGGGAATGTCCTGGGATGCTCATGGCTGCGCTCGAACCTCTCCGGATCGGGTGATGTCGCTCATAACGTATGTAGAGATTCCTTTCCTCTGCAGGACTTTCGCCCTTTCGGGGGCTCATGGCGCATGGATCGGCAGCTCGGCGGCGTCGGCGGCGGCGGACTGTCCTGTCCGTCCGATCTCGCGATCCGGACGAGTGGTGCACGTGGTGTGAAAAGGCCTACTGTGGTCGGCATGCAGACGATCCTTCTCGTAGTTACCGAGCGCGGCTGACGCCGACTCGTCACTACGAGCTGTCATCCGCGCCCCTCCCGAGCCCCAGGCGGAGGGGCTTTTTCGTGCGTCGGACACAGCACGGCGGAAGGGCTCGAGGTCGACGCAGCAGTTCACCGCCACGCCCACCGTCCGAGACGACGAAGGAGTTCCGATGACCGGACAGCAGATGACTGGCGCGCAGGCGCTGGTCGAGTCCCTCAAGCACGCCGGGGCAGAGGTCGTCTTCGGCCTTCCCGGCGGTGCGATCCTGCCCACCTACGATCCGCTGATGGACGCGGAGGGTCTGCGGCACGTCCTGGTCCGCCATGAGCAGGGCGCGGGTCACGCGGCGAGCGGCTACGCCCATGCCACCGGCAAGGTCGGCGTCTGCCTGGCCACCTCCGGCCCCGGGGCCACCAACCTGATCACCGCGATCGCGGACGCCCAGATGGACTCGATCCCGATGGTCGCGATCACCGGACAGGTCGGCTCCATGTTCATCGGCACCGACGCCTTCCAGGAGGCGGACATCGTCGGCATGACGATGCCGGTCACGAAGCACAACTTCCTGGTCTCCTCCGCGGATGACATCCCGAAGGTCATCAAGCAGGCCTTCCACATCGCCTCGACCGGCCGGCCCGGCGTCGTGCTCGTGGACGTCACCAAGGACGCCCAGCAGTCGATGACGGACTTCGTCTGGCCCGAGACGCTCGACCTGCCCGGCTACCGCCCGGACCCGCGCCCGCACAGCAAGCAGATCCGCGAGGCCGCTGCGCTGCTGATGGAGTCCGCGCGCCCGGTGTTCCTGCTCGGCGGCGGCATCATGCGCGGCCGTGCGAGCGAGGAGGTCGGCGAGCTGATCGAGGTCTCCGGTGCACCGTTCGTCACCACCCTCATGGCGCGAGGCGCGCTCCCGGATTCCCACCCCAGCCACCTGGGGATGCCCGGCATGCACGGCACCGTCTCGGCGGTCTCCGCGCTGCAGCGCTCCGACCTGATCGTCAACATCGGCGCACGCTTCGATGACCGTGTCACCGGAGTGCTGGACTCCTTCGCCCCGAACGCGAAGATCGTGCACGCCGACATCGACCCGGCCGAGATCTCGAAGAACCGCGAGGCCGACGTCCCGATCGTCGGCCAGGCCGCGGACGTCGCCCGGGCGCTGAGCGCCGAGCTGCGGGAGCGCATCGCGAGCTCGGACACCCGCGATTACGCGTCCTGGTGGAACACGCTGAACATGCTCCGGGACAACTACCCGCTGGGCTGGACCGAGACCGAGGACGGCTTCACCGCCCCGCAGAAGGTCATCTCCCGCATCGGAGAGATCTCCGGGCCCGAGTCGATCTACGTGGCGGGCGTGGGCCAGCACCAGAT
>JAAZLF010000678.1 GCA_012799425.1 Actinomycetales bacterium
ATGCGGTTGCGGATCCCGTCGATGCCCGCCATCAGCTGTGCGGCGAAGGCGAGGTAGGGGTTCGCGGACGGGTCCGGGGCGCGGAACTCGACGCGCTTGGCCTTCGGCGAGGCACCGGTGACCGGGATACGGATCGCGGCCGAGCGGTTCCGGGCCGAATAGACCATGTTCACCGGCGCCTCGAAGCCGGGCACCAGGCGCTTGAAGGAGTTCACCGTGGGGTTGGTGAAGGCCGTCAGCGAGGGGGAGTGCTCGATGATCCCGCCGATGTACCAGCGGGCGATGTCCGACAGTCCGCCGTAGCCGCGCTCGTCGAAGAACAGCGGCTCGCCGTCCTTCCACAGCGACTGGTGGGTGTGCATGCCAGAACCGTTGTCCCCGAACAGGGGCTTGGGCATGAACGTGGCGGTCTTGCCCGCGTCCCACACGGTGTTCTTCACGACGTACTTGAACTTCATGACGTCGTCGGCCGCCTGCTGCAGCGTGTTGAAGCGGTAGTTGATCTCCTGCTGCCCCGCGGTGCCCACCTCGTGGTGCGCCCGCTCGATCTGGAGACCGGTCTGCTCCAGCACGGCGCAGATCTCATCACGCAGGTCAGCCATCTGATCGTTCGGCGGGACGGGGAAGTAGCCGCCCTTGAGACGGGTCTTGTACCCCTGGTTGCCGCCGTACTCGGATTCGTCGCGGTCGGTGTTCCAGACCGCTTCGTCGGAATCGATGCTGTAGAAGCCGGAGTTCACCCCGGTCTTGAAGCGCACGTCGTCGAAGATGTAGAACTCGGCCTCGGCGGCGAACAGCGCGGTGTCGGCGATGCCGGTGGTCTTGAGGTACTCCTCGGCCTTGGACGCGACCGTGCGGGGGTCGCGGGAGTACGGCTCGTCGGTGAACGGGTCGACGATCGAGAAGTTGACGATGAGGGTCTTGCGGTCGCGGAACGGGTCCAGGTAGGCCGTCTCCAGGTCGGGGACGAGCTTCATGTCCGACTCGTGGATCGCCTGGAAGCCGCGGATGGAGGAGCCGTCGAAGAGCTGGCCGACCTCGATGGCCTCCTCGTCGAAGGTGCTCGCCGGGATGTTGAAGTGCTGCATGACGCCGAGAAGGTCGCAGAACCGGATGTCGATGAACTCGACGCCCTCTTCCTCGATGTACTTCACGACCTCGCTGGGATTGTTGAACACAGTTCCTCCATCCGCGCGCTCCGGCGCGTGTTGTGCTGTCTGACCCCGATGTGCGTCACCAGGCGAGCTCCGGCCGATGCGGCGGCTCCGAGCTCGGGTGACCCCAATCCTAATGCGGTCGTGGCCGACGCTCCTTCGCGGTCCGTTCCCAGGCCGACGCACTATGGTCGTGCCCGTGATCGAACGCAAGGACCTCGGCTCGTGGATCGACGGCGCCCCCCACGAGGAGGGCTACGTCAAGGGCTCCGCAATCGGGCTGCCCGCCGACGGGCCGGGAGCGGTCGCGCCGTTCTGGCGCCGGCCCCTCTCCACGGTCATCGACTGGGCACTGTGCATGCTGATCTCCGCACTGTTCCTCGAGGGCGACGCGCTGGCGAACCTGTTGCTGTTCGCCTCCATGAACGTCCTGTTCCTGACGCTTTTCGGGGCCACGCCCGGGCAGTTCGTGCTGCGTCTGCGGGTGATGCCGGTGCGGGGTCGCACGCCGATGATCGGGCGGGCGGTGGTGCGCACCGCGCTGATCCTGCTGCTGCTTCCCGCAGTGATCTGGAACCGCGATGCGCAGCCCCTCCATGACGCCGCGGCCGGCACCGCGGTCGTCACCGTCTGAGCGATCGGCCGGTCGTCCAGGACCCTTCGACGCTCTCCTGAGCGGTTCTGCGACCGCGACCGTGGCGGCATGCAGCATCGAGCTGACCAGCGCTGACGTTTTCCGTTACGAAAAGGTCACGGCGGACCTCGGTGTCCGCTGCAGGGCCCGGGCCGCCCCTTGCGCACGACGAAGCCCCCTCCTGGCGGGCAGGAGAGGGCTTCGTGACGACGGGGCGGCTCAGCGGCCCCGCATCGCCTTGCGGTTGGGGCGAGCACGCATCGGGTCCACGCCCTTGGGGATGGACTGGCGCAGAGAGCGCTGCAGAGCTGTCAGCCGCTTGGAGACCTGAGCGGCCTCGTCCTTGGTCAGCTGCTTCTTCATCCGCTGCATGTGGGTGGGCAGCTTGTGCAGCGGGATCTCACCCTCGTCGTCGCCGACCACGAGCTGGTGGACCGGGACGTTGTCGTGCTGGAGCACGCGACGGATGTTGCGGCGCTCCTTCTCGAGCAGCTTCATCGACACGGAGGAGGAGTCCTCGGCGACGATGGCGATGCCTGCGCGGCCCGAGGCCCGGAAGAGCATCTTCTGGCTGCGGGGATCGATCTGGACCGGCTCCTCGTCCACGTTCCAGCCACGACGGATCGACTGCATCGCCGCGAGGGCCGCGCCCGGCTGGCCCTTGATGCGACCGAAGGCGGCACGCTCCGCCTTGCGTGCCAGGATCATCATCGCGATCAGCACGCCGACTGCCAGCCCCATGAAGATGCCGTACCAGGGACTGGAGAAGATCAGCACCGTCAGCAGCACGCCGACGGCGATGGAGGCCGCTATCGCGACCAGCATCATCGGCAGCGTGGAGCGATCGACCTCTTGGGTGTACTTGTACACCTCGATGATCTGCTTGATCCGCCCCGGCTTCTTCGTGCCGTCGGCGTTCTTCTTGCCCTTCTCGGGCGTGGTCTCGGACTTGCGAGCCATGTGCAGTGGGTCCTCTCGGGGCCGGGCGGGCGTCAGCTCGCGGCGGCCTGCTGGGTGCGGGCGACGACGCTCGCAGCTTCCTGACGGGCGGGCTGATTCGAATCGAGATGAAGGAGATTCTCCGGGATCTCACGGCCGAGCTTCCGCATCGCCTGTGCCCAGAGCTTCCCGGCACGGTAGGAGGAGCGGACCATCGGCCCTGCCATCACCGCGAGGAAGCCCATCTCCTCAGCGGCCTGGGACAGTGCGACGAACTGCTGCGGCTTGACCCAGCGATCGATCGGGTGATGCAGCTTCGAGGGCCGCATGTACTGGGTGATCGTGATGATGTCGCATCCGGCCTCGTGCAGGCG
>JAAZLF010000679.1 GCA_012799425.1 Actinomycetales bacterium
CCCGGGCCCCAGCCGTCCTCAGCGCCGACGAGGAGGCCCGCCACCGCCCAGCCCAGGGCGAGCGCGAGGTGGACCAGGGCCATCCGCCGGGGTTTCACCCGCGGGTCACGGGGGAGCGAGCGGGCGTACTCCTCAGGGGAGGAGAACTCCACGAGCAGGCGAGAATCGTGGTCGGCGGCATGCTCCTGCGCCTCCCGCAGCACAGCCGAGATCCTCTGCTCGGACAGGTCGCCCCGCCTCCGGAGCACCGCACGCGCGCGCTCGAGCCACTCCTGGTCGGCGATGTCTGCGCCGGCGAGCACCTCGGGCACCGTCAGCGGGCGCGCAGCGGTGGGACGGGGTCGCCACACGCGCGCGAGGAGGTACGCGGTCAGGCCGTAGACGCCGATGAGCGCGATCATCCACCAGCGGCTGCCCAGGGGGTCCGTCTGGCCCAGCGGCATGATCACCGCGGCCGTCGCGCCGGCGCAGATCGCGAGCACCAGCGCGCACCACATGACCACCACAGGGAAGGCGAAGCGGCCTGAGGACCAGGTGTAGACGCGGAGGAGGGCGACGATCGCCGCGGAGAGCAGCAGCGGCGCCAGGGCGAGCCCGGCGGTGAGCCCCTTCGCCGAGCCGGCACCGAGCAGGAGCGAGAGCAGGTGGTTCGCGACGAACAGTGCGCTGAGGCCGGAGGCGAGCCCGAGCACGAGCAGCACGGTCTCGCGCACGTCGAACTGCAGCGGGTCCTCGAACACGTTCTGACCGCTGCCGCGCAGCGACTCGACCTGCTCGGCCGCCCACTCACGGGCCGGTCCGTACAGCTGCTCGGGGCTCTCCTGGGACTCTCGCACCAGGCTCGCCGCCTCGAGGAGGCGCTGCTCGGCCACGTCGATCCGAGTATCGGCGAACACCATGGCGACCAGTGCGCCCGGAGCACGACGAAGCCCCCTGGGTGAACCAGGGGGCTTCGTGGCGGTGGCTCCGACCGGCGTCGATCCGGTGACCTTTCGATTTTCAGTCGAACGCTCTACCAACTGAGCTACAGAGCCGTGGCCGCCGAGGCGACCGAGGATCAGAGTACCAGGGCGGGCGGGTGCTCCACCAACGGGATCCGCGCGGTGTAAGGCACGCCACGCGGGCTCGGGGCGGTCTGTGCGGGTCGGGGCTCCTTCTCAGGAGACCTGGATGATCGCCTTGCCGAAGTTCTTGCCGCCCAGCATCCCCACGAAGGCATCGGGCGCACGATCGAGCCCCTCGGTGATGTCCTCGGTGTGCTGGACCTGGCCGGAGGCGACCCAGCCGGTCATGTCCCGCAGGAAGTCCTCGAACATGGTGGGTGCGAACTCGCGCTGGATGAAGCCGCGCAGGGTGAGGCTCTTGGCCAGCACGGAGCCCATGAGCTGCCCGCTGCGATCGGGGCCCTCCGGCAGCGAGGTCGCGTTGTAGTTGGCGGCCAGCCCGCACACCGGGACCCGCGCGAACTCGTTCAGCTGGGGCAGCACGGCATCCCAGACCGGGCCGCCCACGTTCTCGAAGTACACGTCGATGCCCTCGGGTGCGGCCTCGGCGAGCCGGCCGGCGAGGTCCGGCTCCCGGTGGTCGAGCGCCGCATCGAAGCCGAGCTCGCGCAGGCGGGCGATCTTCCGCTCGCCGCCGGCGATGCCGATGGCCCGCGCACCGTGGATCTTCGCGATCTGACCCACGGCCGAGCCGACAGGGCCGGTCGCCGCGGCCACCGCGACGGTCTCACCGGGCTGCGGCTTCCCGATCGCGAGCAGGCCCGCGTAGGCGGTGAATCCCGGCATGCCCAGCACGCCCAGCGCTGTGGTGATCGGCGCGGCCGACGGATCCAGGCGCCGCAGGTGCCCGACGGGCTCGACGCTGTACTCCTGCCAGCCCCCGTAGGACAGGACGGTGTCCCCGGGGGAGAATCCGTCGGCCGCGGACTCGACCACCTCGGAGACGGTGCCGCCGACGATGACGTCCCCGACCTCCATCGGTGCGGCATAGGACTTCGCATCGCTCATCCTGCCCCGCACGTACGGGTCCAGCGAGAGGTAGCGGGTGCGCAGCAGCACCTGACCCGGCTCGGGGGAGGGGACGTCGACCACGTCGTGCGTGAAGTCCTCGGCGACGGGCTCGCCCTGGGGGCGGCGGGCGAGGCGGATGCGGTGGTTGCGCGGTGCAATGCTCATGCCTCGAGCGTAGGGCCACAGCCCGGCGTGCGGCGAGGACGGCGGGCAATGAGAAAGACCCCGGAACCATGTTCCGGGGCCTTCTCGCGGGGGCGACCCTGACCGGGCTTGAACCGGCGACCTCCGCCGTGACAGGGCGGCACTCTAACCAACTGAGCTACAGGGCCTTGCGTCGTCTCCACGCTGACTGCTCGTTTCGACATGGATAACTCTACCGGAACTTCTGAGGGCTCTCGACCAAACGAGCTGTGAGCCGCCTCGCACTCCCGTGCCTCCCGGTGCGAGCGTCTCCGCCGCACCGTGATGCGTACCCCCAACGGGATTCGAACCCGTGTCGCCGGCGTGAAAGGCCGGTGTCCTGGGCCTCTAGACGATGGGGGCCCAGGGCAGCAGAACTGCCCGAGGAAGAAGCATACCTACCCGAGGAGGGCCCCGTCTCCCTCGGGCGCGTCGATGCGGCGCATCCGACATGACGCCGCGTCGTGCGAGGTGGGCGAGCAGCCCGCCCGCGTCGCGGGCGTGGTTCGATGGCTCCATGATCCGGATCAGCCGTGAGGAGTTCGAGGAGGCGGTCGACGACGCCCTGGACTCGCTGCCCGAGGAGGTCGCTCGCGCGATCGCGCAGGCGAACGTCGCGATCCTGATCGAGGAGGAGCCGCTGCCGGAGCAGTCCGGTGGAGCGGAGCTGCTGGGGCTGTACGAGGGCATCCCGCTGGATCAGCGCAGCGTGTTCGACGGCTACGCGCAGCCGGATCGGATCTTCGTCTTCCGCGGCCCGCTGCAGCGTCATGCCGTCTCCCGCGCGCACCTGGTGGAGGAGATCGCGGTCACCGTGCTGCACGAGATCGGTCACCTGTTCGGCATCAGCGACGAGCGCCTGCACGAGCTCGGCTGGGGCTGAGCGGAGCGGCTCAGACCTGGTCGGTGTCGAGGTCGGTGAGCCCTGCTTCGTGAGCGATGATCGCGATCTGCACGCGGTTGGTGCAGTCGAGCTTCGCGAAGATCTTCGACACGTGCGCCTTCACGGTCGCCTCGCTCATGAACAGCCGCATCCCGATCTGGGCGTTGGACAGGCCCGCGCCCACCGCGCCGAGCACCTCGGTCTCGCGATCGGTGAGCTGCTCGATGCCCGGGTGACGCTCCTGGCGGGAGCCGGGATTGGCCTCGGAGAAGTGGGAGAGCATCCGCCGGGTGATGGTGGGGGAGAGCATCGCGTCACCGCCGGCGACCACGTGCACGGCCCGGGCCAGATCCTGGGGCGGGGTGTCCTTGAGCAGGAAGCCGCTGGCCCCGGCCTCGAGGGCCTGGAACACGTACTCGTCCATGTCGAAGGTGGTGAGCATGACGATCTTGGGCGGGCTGGGCAGGGCGCTGACCGCCTTGGTGGCCGCGATGCCGTCGAGCCGCGGCATCCGCACATCCATCAGCAGCACGTCGGGGCGGTGCTTCTGCACCAGCGTCACCGCCTCGGCGCCGTCGTCGCCCTGGGCGACCACCTCGATCCCGGGATCCGCACCGAGGATCATCGCCAGTCCGGCGCGCACCAGGGAGTCGTCATCGATCAGTCCCACGCGCGTCACGTCGCCGTCGGCCACGGGATCACCGCCCTCACTTCGAAACGTCCGTCATCGGTGGGTCCCGACGTGATGGTGCCGCCTGCGTGCGTCACCCGGGTCTCGATGCCCGACAGGCCCATGCGGGCCCCGGGCAGATCCGTCGTGAACCCCTTGGGGAGAACATTACTGACCTCGATCACCAGCTCGGTGCCGGGCTCGCCGATCAG
>JAAZLF010000680.1 GCA_012799425.1 Actinomycetales bacterium
CAGGTGACGGGCCTCATGGCTGCTGCTCTCGGCGCGACGAGCACTCGGGTGCCGTGCTCACCAGCCCCGCAGCGCCCAGGATGCCGCGTGCTCCGCGCCCGGAGCCAGTCGCACCACATCGGTGCCGCTGCGGAACGCGTCGGGCGGGCACGTCATCGGCTCGACCGCGAGACCCTGGCGATGATTCTCGGGCTCCGGACGATCACCGGTGTGGACCTGGAGCCACGGAAGCTCCGGGCCCGCGCTCAGCTCCACGCCCGTGCCGCCGGGCGCGGTCACGGTGACACGGAACCGTCCCTTCTCGTCACGGCCTAGATCGGTGAAGGCATGATCGATGAAGAGGTCGCCGATCGTGGCAGGGGAGCGGAAGTCGAACTCGCCGCCGGGGGAGACCTGCTCGGTGCCGGTGGGCAGCAGGCGATCCTCGGTCACGGTCAGGACGGTGCCGGCATCCATCTGCAGGCTCCACGTATCCAGCGGCTCGGGCCCCGCGACCAGGTACGGATGGGGGCACACCCCGTAGGGCGCGTCCTGCTCGCCGAGGTTCCGGGCGGTGACCGTGGTGGTCAGACCCTCCTCGGGATCCAGCGCGTAGTGCACGGACAGCACCAGATGGAAGGGGTACCCGGTCGAGGGGAAGAGCTGCGTGCTGAGCACCAGCTCGTCCTCGGCGACCGTGACCGGGGAGAAGAGCTGGAAGGAGACCAGCCCGTGGAGGGCGTTGCCGCGCTCCGGCTCCGTCAGCGCGGTCTGGATCTGCTGGCCGTCCCAGGTGTAGGAGCCGTCACCGATGCGATTCGGCCACGGTGCCACGACCGCGCCCCGGTAGAACAGCATCGGTCCGGCCTCGGGGCTGCGCACCAGCAGCTCGCGGCCGCCCATGCTGAGACCCTCGAGGGTGGCGCCGACCGCAGAGATCTCGGCCACGTAGGGGCCCGCGGTGAGGCGGAACAGCTGCCCGCGATCACGGGTGGTGCCGCCGGCGGGCAGCTCGATGCCCGCGGTGGGGGTGGAATCGTTCATGAGGTCTTCTCCTGCTCGAAGGGCTCTGTGTCGGTTTCCGGCTCGGGCTCGATGAGCACCACTTCGAGCCGGCGCGGCCCGTGGACGCCCTCGACGCGCTCCAGCTCGATATCGCTGGTCGCGCTGGGGCCCGAGATCATCGTCCAGGCCGCGCGGGGGTCCTCGCCCATCCGCTCGATGGCCTTGGGGACACCGAGGACGATCTGATCGGCCTCGACCACCACGACGTGATGGTCCGGCACCAGCGAGATCGCACGCCGACCGCCCCGCGCATCGCCGCGCAGCACGATGGTGCCGGTCAGCGCGATCGCGGTATGGCATCCGGTGAGCACCGCATCGATCGCGTCGAGCGCATGCGGGTCTGCGCTGCCGTCGTCGACGATCAGCTCCGCCTCCACTTCGCCGGTCCACGGGGACGGGAGCGCGGAGGGGACAACGACGGTGCGAGCACCGCCCAGCGCGGCGGCGATGGCCGCGGGCGCGCGGGAGGGGGTGGTCCTGTGGACGATCGCGGTGTAGTCCTCGAGCCGCTGGACCAGCACTGCGCGCACCTTCTCGGGAGCGGTGCGCACCTCCTGCTTGTCATCCGCGCGCTGGTATGTGCGCGGCACGTCCTGCGCGGTGGTGATCTCGTCGCGGCGCGGGGCTGCCAGTGCTGTGCGCACCCGGGCGAGGATCTCCTCCTTCGCGCTCATACCTGCGGTACGAGTGGGGCGCGCGTCCTTCCACTCGCTCATGCCTGCTCCTCGGGTCCGGTGGCGCCGTCCGGAGTCGATGACTCGTCAGAAGGCTCGGCCCCGGGATCTGTCTGCTGTGGTGTCTTGCGGTCCTTCTCGTGGTCCTTCTTTCGGTCCTTCTCGCGCTGATCCCACCACGAGCGGAACGAGGTCCCGGGCTTGGGCAGGTCGCGGTGATCGGTCCATCCGGGCACCAGCGGGAGCATGCCGGGGAGCTTGCCGATGTTCTTGCCGCGCAGCACGGAGGTGAGCGGGCCTGCGGAGCGCACGGCGAGATCATAGGCGCGCGGCGAGGACATCAGGGTGCTCGCGCCCTGGAGCGCCAGGTCCCAGGAGCTGTGGAAGTCGCCGCGCGTCTCGCGCCGACGATCGACGTCCTCGGCCCGCAGATGCACCAGGATCTCCGGGATGTTGATCTTGACGGGGCAGACGTCGTAGCAGGCCCCGCAGAGGCTCGAGGCGTAGGGGAGGGATGAGTTCGGATCGTCGGTCCCGGCCATCCCGGTCATCTGCGGCGAGAGGATCGCTCCGATCGGGCCGGGGGAGGTCGATCCGTAGGCATGGCCGCCGGTGCGCGCGTAGACGGGGCACACGTTCAGGCAGGCGGAGCAGCGGATGCAGTGCAGCGCGCTGCGACCCTCAGGGTCCTCCAGCACCGCGGAGCGGCCGTTGTCCAGCAGCACGAGGTGGAACTCCTCGGGCCCGTCCCCCTCGTGCACGCCGGTGAACATCGTCGTGTACGGGTTCATCCGCTCACCGGTGGACGAGCGTGGCAGCAGCTGGAGGAAGACCTCCAGATCCTGGAAGGTGGGGACGATCTTCTCGATGCCCACCACGGAGATGAGAGTCCTGGGCAGGGTCAGGCACATCCGCCCGTTGCCCTCCGACTCGACGACCACCATGGTGCCGGTCTCCGCGACCGCGAAGTTCGCTCCGGAGATCGCCACGGAGCCGGGCATGTCCAGGAACTTCTCGCGCAGGAAGCGACGCGCCGCCTCCGCCAGCTCCGAGGGATCGTCCGTGAGGGACGGGTCCAGGTCTGGCATCGCCGCCAGGAAGATCTCCCGGATCTCGGCGCGATTGCGGTGGATCGCGGGGACCAGGATGTGGCTGGGGGTGTCGTCGGCGAGCTGGACGATGAGCTCGGCGAGATCAGACTCGATCGCCCGGATCCCAGCGCTGGCCAGCACCTCGTTGAGAGCGATCTCCTGCGTGGCCATCGACTTGACCTTCAGGACCTCGCGCGCGCCGCGTTCGAGAGCTAGACGGGTGACGATCTCCCCGGCCTCGTCGGCGTCGCGAGCCCAGTGCACCACCCCGCCGGCGGCCGTCACGGACTCCTCCAGCTGCTCGAGCATCTCCGGGAGATGATCGGTGACCTGCCATTTCAGAGCGCTTCCCGCGCTGCGCAGCTTCTGCCAGTCGCGCACCTCGCGCACGGCCGCGCTGCGCTTGGACTGAATCGTGGAGGTGGCCCGCTGCAGGTTCTGACGCAGGGTGCCGTCAGCGAGCTCCTCGCGGGCCGCGTCCGGGAACCCGCGCTCTCCGCGCAGCGTCGAACCTGGCGAGGCGTGCTGCGGGCGCACCGACGGGATGCCGAGGTCGACGGTGGTCATGCGGACCTCCCCAGGATGGTCTCCGACGGGACGAAGGGATCCTCTCGGGTCGAGGCGAGGATCTGCGCGAGATGGACGGACCGCGGCGAGGCGTCGGTGCGGCGCAGCTTGCCGCCGATGTTCATCAGGCACGACGCGTCGCCCGCGACCACGAACTCGGCGCCGCTGCGCACCACGTTCGCGGCCTTGTCGGTGACCATCGCATCGCTGGTCGCATCGTTCTTCACGGAGAAGGTGCCGCCGAAGCCGCAGCAGGTGTCCGACTCCGGGAGGTTCTTCACCTCGATGCCCTCCACCGAACGCAGCAGCTTCAGCGGCCGCGCGCCCACCTTCAGGAACCGCATCGAGTGGCAGGTGGGATGGTAGGTCACCGAATGCGGGAAGTAGGCGCCGACGTCGGTCACCCTGAGCACGTCGACCAGCAGCTCGGAGAGCTCGTAGGTCTTCGCCGACACGGCCGCGGCACGCTCCTCGAGCTCGCCGTCGCCCTGATGGCGCGCCACCAGCCGGTGCTGGTCCCGCACGCATCCCGCGCAGGAGCCCGACGGCATCACGATCGCGTCGACCTCCTTGAGCGAGGCTTCGAAGGTGTCCACGAAGGAGCGCACGACGGGCGCGGCCTCCGTGTAGTAGCCGGAGTTGGTGTGCATCTGGCCGCAGCAGGTCTGACGCCTGTCGAACACGACCTCGTGCCCCAGCCGCTCGAGCAGCGTGACGGTCGCTCGGGCGACATCCGGGGCCATCACATCCACCAGGCACGTGGTCATCAGCGAGATGCGCATCTGCTGTCCTTCTTCCTCGTCGTGCGCTCGGGCGGTGCCGGCCCGCAGGACCGCGCCCGCCGCCCGGTTCAGCTGTGGTGCAGGCCCAGTGCGTCGGCCGTTCGCGCGAGCGTCCGGTGCGCTTCGTCGACATCCTCGGACAGGGAACGACCCCAGCTCGGGACCATCTGGGTCAGAGCAGGACGCCAGGCGTCGATGCGCTGGGGGAACATGCGTTCCAGCATGGTCAGCATGATACTGGTGGCGGTGGAGGCGCCCGGCGACGCACCGAGCATGCCGCCGATCGAGCCGTCCGCCGCTGTGATCAGCTGCGTGCCGAACTGCAGCACGCCGTGCTTCTTCTTGTCCGGGGCGATCACCTGCACGCGCTGGCCGGCGGTGACCTCCTCCCAGTCCGCGGTACGGGCCTCGGGCATGTACTCCAGCAGAGCGTCGAAACGCTGCTGATGGGTGGCCGCGAGCTGCGAGCCGAGGTAGACCATGAGGTCGAGGTTCGGGGGCGCGACGGCCATCATCTGAGTGATGTTCGAGGGCTTCATCGACTCGAACAGATCCGTGTAGCGGCCGGATTTGAGGAACTTCGGCGACCAGCCCGCGTACGGGCCGAACATCAGTGCACGCTTGCCGCCCACGTAACGGGTGTCGAGGTGGGGGACGCTCATCGGCGGAGCTCCCACGGCGGCCTTGCCGTAGACCTTCGCGTCGTGGCGGGCGATCGTCTCGGGGTCGGTGCAGCGCAGCCACTGGCCGGAGATGGGGAAGCCGCCGAAGCCGCGGATCTCGTCGATCCCGGACTTCTGCAGCAGCGGCAGGGCGTAGCCGCCGGCGCCGACGAACACGAACGGTGCGCGCACCACCCTGATCGAGTCGTCCTTCGTCGAGCGCACCATCACGCCCCAGTCCTCGCCCATGCGGCGCAGGTCCACGACCTCGGAGCCGGTGGAGACGGTGGTGCCGGTGCGCGAGGCGTAGTCGAGCATCTGGCGGCTCAGGGCGCCGAAGTCGACGTCGGTGCCGTCGGGGGAGCGGGTCGCGGCGATCGTCTCGGTGACCGGTCGGCCCTCGGCGACCAGCGGTGCCCAGTCGGCGAGGCGGGAGTGCTCGGTGCTGAACTCCATCCGATCGAACAGGGGGTTCGCGGCGAGCGCCTCGTGGCGCCGGCGCAGGTAGTCCACGTTCTCCATGCCGTGTACGAAGCTCATATGAGGGACGGTGTGGATGAACTCGGCGGGATCACCGATGCGATCGTTCTCCACCAGATGGGCCCAGAACTGCCGGGAGACCTGGAACTGCTCGTTGATCGAGATCGCCTTGGCGGGGCTGACCGAGCCGTCCACGTCCTGCGGAGTGTAGTTCATCTCGCACAGGGCGCTGTGCCCGGTGCCAGCGTTGTTCCAGGCGTCGCTGGACTCGGCCCCCAGCGTGTGCAGTCGCTCCAGAACCACGATGTCCCAGGTGGGCTCGAGCTCGGTGAGCATCGCGGCGAGCGTCGCGCTGGCGATACCGCCACCGATCAGCACCGCATCCGCACGGGTCACGTCCAGGTCTGCCATGTCTCTCCGTTCGAGCGTTCGCGGGATCCGCCCGGAGGTTCTCGCGCTTGCCTCGCGCGGCACGGGCGGCCGTGCCGAACAGGGTATCGCCTGTCCTCGGGCGCACGGCGACCGCGGCCGAGCCTGCTCAGACGCCGGGCGGAGGGTCCCGCCGCTCGGAGACCGAGCGGCCCGGCGCGTTCTGGGTGTTCACGACCGTCTTGCGGGAGCGGAGCATGAGCAGCAGGCCCACCAGGAACAGCACGGCTCCGGCGGCCATCAGGATGGTGCCCAGCATCGCGGAGTCGACCCCGGGGAGGTCGAACTCGAGGGCGAAGCGGGCGATGGCCCCGAGCACGAAGAGGATGATGCCGCCGACGATGGCGCCCATGGGGTGCTCCTTCCGAAGCAGTCGATGTGACGTACGTCATCGTACGCGTTGATGGGGTGTGCACTCGGCGACGTCGGGAACGTCGCCGCGCCCGGGGCGGCCGGCCCCGCCCCCGGTGCGCCGGGCGGGCCGAGCGGGACCGCGTCACGCCAGCGGCGAACAGGCACCGCATCATGCTCGGATCCGCGTAGTCTCGATCCATCACCACCACCGGACGGGGGAGGACCATGTTCGAACGCTTCACAGATCGCGCCCGTCGCGTCGTCGTCCTGGCACAGGACGAAGCACGGCTGCTGAACCACAACTACATCGGCACCGAGCACATCCTGCTGGGACTCATCC
>JAAZLF010000681.1 GCA_012799425.1 Actinomycetales bacterium
ATGCGGTTCCCCTCGGCGTCGGTGGTCTCCAGGCCGTGATCGATCCACTCCCAGATGAACCCGCCGTGCAGCGCCGGGTACTTCTCCGTGAGCGCCATGTACTCCTTGAGGGAGCCGGCGCCGTTGCCCATCGCGTGCGCGTACTCGATCCACAGGAACGGCTTGTGCAGCGCCGGCGGATCCGCGAAGTGGCCCTCGGGGACATCCAACGCGAAGCCGCGCAGCATGCGGGTGAGCTTGTCCTGGTACTCGGGCGAGAGGCTGCGCTCGCCGATCTGCGTGGACTCGTCGATCGAGGAGTACATCAGCGAGAACACGTCCACGTACTCCGCGGCGTAGTCCTGCTCGTAGATCACCGGGCGGGTGGGGTCGGTCTCGCGCACCGCCTGCACCATCGCCTCCGTGACCGGGCCGGAGGCGGCTTCGTTGCCGATGGACCACATCACGATCGAGGCATGGTTGCGGTCCCGGCGCACGAAGCGCTCCGAACGCTCGACCAGTGACTCCTCGAACAGCGGGTTCTGCGCAGGGCCCTCGGCCGCACCGGTGCCGTCCTCGCCCCACGTGGAATCTGCGTGGAAGCCGTGGGTCTCGAAGTCGCCCTCGCAGATCACGTACAGTCCCACCTCGTCGCACACCTCGAGGAAGCGCTGGTGGGGAGGGTAGTGGGAGGTGCGCACGGCGTTGAGGTTGTGCTGCTTCATGAGCGCCGCGTCGAGGTCCTGGTTCTGAAGGTGCTGGGCGCGGCCCACCACCGGATCGGCCTCGTGGCGGTTCACGCCGCGGAACACGATGCGCTCGCCGTTGACACGGAAGATCTCCCCGTCCACCTCGACGCGACGGAAGCCCAGACGCAGCGAGACCGTCTCGGAGCCGGTGGTGATCGTGGCGTCGTACAGGTGCGGATCCTCGGCGGACCACGGCCGCACCTCGCCCACCGAGAGGGGATCCACGCCGGTGGAGGCGGAATGGCCGAGCGCGGGGATCTCGACGGCCGCGACGATCTCGGCGCCGTCGGCATCGAAGGCGATCGCGCTCAGCGTGCCCCGGCCGGTCTCCGGGTCATAGTCCGCGGCGGTGACCAGGTCGTGGATCCCGCCTGCGGGGCGCAGCAGCAGGTCCACGCTGCGGAAGATGCCCGAGGCCCACCACATGTCCTGGTCCTCGACATAGGTGTTGACCGACCACTGCACCACGCGCACCTCGAGCAGATGCTCGTGGTGCTCGCCGGAAGCGCTGAGCGCCTCGGTGACGTCGAACTCCTGGGTGAGACGGGAGCCGGCGGTCACGCCGATCTCGACCCCGTCGATCCACACCTTCGCCGCCGAGTCCACGCCCTGGAAGCGCAGCAGCATGCGGGCGCCGCCGGCGAGCTGCTCGGCCCAGTCGGCCGGCACGGTCAGAGTGCGCGAGTAGTGCCCGGTGGGGTTCTCGTCCGGCACGTGCGGGACGTCGCGGGGGATCGGGTAGATCACGTTGGTGTACTGCGGGGCGCCGTGACCCTGCAGCTGCCACAGACCGGGCACCGCGATCTCGGCGCTCTCGCCCAGATCGCGGCCGTCGGCACGGGTGCCGTAGCGGAACTGCCAGGTCCCGTCGAGGCTCAGAGCCGGGGCGTCGGTGCGCAGATGGGCGCGACCGCGCAGGCGGTTGCGGCCGGCGGGCAGCTCCTCCCACCAGCGGTCGAGGGGATCGGTGGGCGACTGGGGCGTGCTCATCGCTGAGGCATCTCCTGGGCTCGAGGGCAGTCACGAAGCAGGTTCGTGAACGTTCACGAACCATTTTAACGGAGTGAGGGCGCGAAAGGGCGGGTCGTACTGCGGACGCTAGACTCTCCCCTCGTGACCACGACTGAGCCGAACCGGTGGACCGACCGCCGCAGCGACGCCGTGTCCGCGCGCAAGGAGACGTACGAGCAGCTGCGCCGGGCCAGCACCTGGCGCCTGCTCGCCGCGACCAAAGCGCCCGCCGTCCTCGCCATCCTCCAGGCGACCTTCCCTGCCGGCGACCGCCGTCTGCCCCGCAGCGAGCTGATCGCCCGCGTGGGCGCGCACCTGGCATTGCTGCACGACGACCACGATGACCACGACGAGTCCTCCGAGGAGCTCGACCTCGCGGGCGAGCCGCGCGGAGGCCGCACCGCCGCCGAGTACGTCGACGGCTGGGTGCGCGAGGGCTACCTCACCCGTCGCGACGACCCGCAGCGCACCGAGACCACCTTCGAGCCGTCCCCGGCCACGATCGACGCGATCCAGTTCATCGCCTCCCTCGAGGAGCACCGTCCCACCACCACCGAGTCCCGCCTGCAGCTGGTGGTCCAGCAGTTCGAGCGCCTCGCGCAGGAGACCGAGACCGACCGCGACGTGCGCCTGGCCGACCTCCAGCGCCGCCGCGAGCAGATCGAGGCCGAGATCCGCGATCTCGCCGAGGGCGAGCTGATGCTCCCCAGCCCCGACGCCTCGGTGGACAGGCTCCGCGACATCCTGCAGATCGCGGCCGAGCTCTCAGGTGACTTCCTCCAGTACCGAGAGGACCTGCGCGCCGTGGACCTGCGCCTGCGCGAACAGATCCTCTCCCCGGAGGGCTCGCGCGGCGAGATCCTCGAACAGCTGCTGGCCGGCGACGACCTGCTCGGCCAGTCCACGGTGGGCCGCACCTTCACCGCCTTCTTCCGCATGCTCAACGACCCGGTCCAGACCCGCACCACCCAGGAGCTCGTGGACCGGCTGCTCGAGCGCGACTTCTCCCGCTCCCTGGGCCGGGACGAGCGCGAGAAGCTCGCGAACGTCTTCAGCGACCTCTACGAGCCCGCGCAGGAGGTGCTCGACGTCAAGACGGAGCTGTACCGCTCACTGGCACGCTTCGTGCGCTCCCAGGACTTCCGCCAGCATCGGGTGATGCTCGAGGTGCTCCAGGAGGCGCAGGGTGTGGCCCTCGCGCAGAAGGACGAGGTCCCCACCCGTGCGCCCTTCCCGCTCGAGCTGGACCTGTCCCGGGTGCTGATGGGATCGGTCTCGCAGCACCGGCTGAAGGACCCCACCGATCCGGGGGCGCCCGCCGAGGCGGAGGTGCACGACGCCACCTCGCTCAGCGTCGAGGTGCTGCAGGACCTGGTGCGCGCCAACGACATCGACCTCGTGGGTCTGACCGGCGACGTCAACGAGGTGCGCGGTCTCAGCGGCCAGGCCTCGATCGGGGACATCCTGCGACAGAAGCCCGCCGAGCAGGGCCTGGCCAGCGTGATCGGCCTGATGTTCCTGGCCACTGGCCACGCGCAGGCCCGCGAGGGGTCCACCGAGATCATCGGATGGCGCGAGCTGGACGGCAACGACTACGCCGCCAAGGTGCCCTCGTACTACTTCCTGGAGGACATCCCCGTCGAGTGACGGCGGGCAGGCGGCGCCCGCTGCTCACGAGGGATCGAGCTCGGAGAGGCCGGGGCGGGCGCGCTCCCGCAGCTGATCCAGGTCCGCACCGAACCCGCTCATCCGGCACCCGCGGCCATTGGGCTTGACGACGATGCCCTCACGCTCCCAGTGCGGCAGGGCGCGCGCCAGCAGGGGGTGGTCTCCGTAGCTGTTGGTGACTCGCCACCAGGGCACGCCCGCGCCCCAGGTGCGAAGGATGCGACCCACCAGGCGCGGGCCCACACCGACGATCTGCCCCACCTCGCCGTAGGCCGCGACCCTGCCCGGCGGGATCGCCTCGACCACACGCAGCACCCGCTCGACGGTGACGTCATCCATGCGGGTGCGGGGGCCGGGCGCGCTCATGCACCGCAGTCTGGCACGGCGCAGCGGCCCCGCCGCGCGCAGCGGCCCGGGCCCCGCCGGGAGCCCGGGCCGCTGCGGACCGTCGGCTGCGCTCAGCCGCGGTGCTCGGGACCGTCCCGATGGCGGCCGACGTCGCGCGTCTCGGGCGGCAGCTCGCCGTCCTCCCGCGCGAGCTCCTGCTGTCGCAGCAGCGGATCCTGCTCGCTCAGCGGATCCTGCTGCACCGGCCGGTCCTGCAGGGGGTCGACGGGGCGATCCTGCTGACCCCGGTCGACGGGGGTGCCGTCGGCCTCGGCATGACGCAGGGGCTCATCGTCATGCACCGGGAGCGCCGCCGCCGAGCCGGCGCCTGCGCTTGCGACCGGTGCCGAGCCCGGCGTGCGGCCATCAGGTTCCGCGACGGGGCGGTCGTCGGCGGAGCGGGCGGCGCGACGACCGTGGCTCGGGGACGAGCCCTCGTGCTCATCGACATGCTGTCCCTGGCCGGTGCGGCTGCCGTGCGCGGCGTCGGGGTCG
>JAAZLF010000682.1 GCA_012799425.1 Actinomycetales bacterium
CCACGGGGGCACCATGGGGCCATGGCAGATCCGAAGCAGACCCTGACCGCCTCCGAGATCTCTGCGGCCGCGCTCGCCGACTGGCGACAGGACGGCGGGACCCTCACCGCACGTTTCGCCACCGCGGACTTCGCCACCGGTCTCGAGCTCGTCAACCGCATCGGCGCCTCCGCCGAGGAGGCGAACCACCACCCCGACCTGACCCTGACGTACCCGCAGGTCACGGTGACCCTCTCGAGCCACGACGTCGGCGGCATCACCAGCCGTGACATCGACCTGGCCCGCACGATCAGCGACCATGCAGCGACGCTGCGGGTGAGCGCCGAGCAGGGCGCCGAGCAGGGCTGAGCCCCGCCCGGCCCGCTCTCCACCGGGCAGCGCTCACGCGCCGACGGGCACCGCCGGGGCGTCGTCGGCTGCCTGCTGAGCAGCGGTCGTGACGGTGCCGATCGCCCACTGGAACCCCGGCGGCGTGCCGTTGACCTCCCAGGCCCCGATCTCGCGGGCCTTGTACACCCACGGGTTGTGGGAGGCGACGGTGCGGGCGTTGCGCCAGTGCCGATCCAACGCCGATGTCTCCCGCACTGCCGACGCGCCGAGGGCATCGAACAGGCGCGTCGCCGCCTCGGGCACGAGGCGCGAGGTGATGATCTGGGCCCGGGCGGAGGCGAGCTCCGCCGCCACCACGGCGGCCTCGGCATCCTCCTCGCCGGCGCTCACGGCCTCATAGGCGGCCTGGACCGCCTCCGCGACCTGGCCCGCCGAGGCCACGGCCGTCGAGGAGACCGCAGCGATCTCCCCGACCACCTGAAGGATCTGCGGATCCTCACGGACCCGATCGGCGTTGCCGTGGCTGTAGGTGCGGGTGCGAGCGGCCACGGCCGAGACAGCATCAGCCTTGATGGCCTGGGCGATCCCGGCGTGCACCGCGAGCAGCACCAGCTGGTAGACGGCGGTCTGGTATCCGAAACGATCGGCGAAGGGGATGATGTCCCGCGTCTCGAGGCGGGCCTGGTCGTAAACGATGGTGCCGGTGCCGGTCAGCTTCTGCCCGAAGCCGTCCCAGTCGTCGCTGCGGCTCACCCCGGGCTGCGCCAGAGGGACCACGGCGATGTGCTGGGTGCCGTCGGCCGCTTCGACCAGGGTGTCGGAGTAGTCGGCGAAGAGGGAGCCGGTGGTGTAGAACTTCTGCCCCGTCACCTCGGCGTGCTCGCCGTCGATGCGCAGCCGCGTGCCGAAGGAGCCGCGCTCCACAGCCCCGATCTCGGACCAGGCGTTGCCGATCACGGCGCCGTCGGCGATCTTCCGCAGCCACCGGTCCCGGAACTCGGTGTGCGGGGTGACCAGGAGGTCCTCGACGAATGCGATGTGGCCGCGCCAGATCTGCGGGAGGTTCGAATCTGCGGCCGCCAGATCGATCAGCAGCGCGGTCAGCTGCGGGATGGAAGCGCCCAGGCCGCCTGCCTCGACAGGCAGGCGCACGAGCCCGAAGCCTGCCTCGGCCAGGGCGCGCACCTCGGGCTCCGGCAGGGAACGGTCCCGCTCACGGGTGAGGGCGCCTGCGGCGATGGTCTCGAAGAGCGGGGCGAAACGGTCGCGGAGCTCGGCAACGGTGGTCATAGCAGTCCTTTGGTTGTCGCTTACGGAAGGTAGGGGCGACAGTAGGTCGCGGAATTTGCTCGGGCCAGGGCCACGTCGCACACCGTCACGGGCCGACTCCGGGCGTGACAGTGGGCCATGAGACAACGGGCAGCGGGAGGCGCCTGCGGTGGTGGGCGGAGGCTCGTCCTCGCAGTGGGAGAATCCTGGGATGACCGCCACTCTCGTCG
>JAAZLF010000683.1 GCA_012799425.1 Actinomycetales bacterium
GACAACCGGCTCTCGCTGATCGAGAACTTCCTGCGCCTGACCTTCGGCTTCCCGGTCGAGCAGTACATCGCCGACCCGGTGATCGTGCGCGCCATGGAGCAGCTGCTGATCCTCCACGCCGACCACGAGCAGAACTGCTCGACCTCCGCGGTGCGCCTGGTGGGCTCCGCGCAGGCGAACCTGTTCACCTCGATCTCCGCCGGCATCGGCGCGCTCTCCGGCCCCGCCCACGGCGGCGCCAACGCGGCGGTGATGGAGATGCTCGACCAGATCCAGGCCGAGAACATCGATCCGCGGGACTTCATGGAGAAGGTCAAGCGCAAGGAGGACGGGATCCGCCTGATGGGCTTCGGCCACCGGGTGTACAAGAACTACGATCCCCGCGCCCGCCTCGTCAAGAAGATCGCCGACGACGTCCTGGAGCGCCTCGGCGTCAACGACGAGAAGCTCGAGCTGGCGATGAAGCTCGAGGAGATCGCCCTCCAGGACGACTACTTCGTCGAGCGCAAGCTCTACCCGAACGTCGACTTCTACACCGGCCTGATCTACAAGGCGATCGGCTTCCCGACGGAGATGTTCACCGTCCTGTTCGCGATCGGTCGCCTGCCCGGCTGGATCGCCCAGTGGCAGGAGATGATCCACGATCCGGAGACCAAGATCGGTCGCCCGCGTCAGATCTACACCGGCCACGCCGAGCGCGAGTACAAGGCCATGGAGGACCGCACCGGCACCAGCGAGCTGCGCCTGGCCGAGCTGCAGGCCGACATCGACAAGCGCGGCTGAGCACCAGGACTCCTCGAGTCTCCTGCACCGCCCTGGCCCCGACCGCTCCCCATGAGCCGCGTCGCAGGCCAGGGCGCTGTCGTCGGGACCTTCCGCCCGGGAGGCGGTGCTGGCACGGGCCTAGCCTGAGGGCATCCGCGAAGGGCGCGAACCGCTCGGGCCCTTCCGCCCAGCGAGGAGGGCCCGATGACCACTGCCACCACAGATCGTCCCGGCACCGAGGCCGCAGGCCGCGACGCCTGGGAGGGCTTCGCAGCCGGCCCGTGGCAGGACCGGATCGACGTGCGCGACTTCATCCAGCGCAACTACATCCCGTACACCGGCGACGCCTCGTTCCTCGCCGGGCCCACCGAGAAGACGCTGCGGCTGTGGGACCACCTCGAGCGCCACTACCTCCGCGAGGAGCGCCGTCGCCGCGTCTTCGACGTCGACACGCACACCCCCGCTGACGTCGACGCGTTCCCGGCCGGCTACATCAGCGAGGACGATGATGTGGTGGTGGGCCTCCAGACCGATGTGCCGCTCAAGCGCGCGATGATGCCCGCCGGCGGCTGGAGGATGGTGGAGACCGCCATCAAGGAGGCCGGCAAGGAGGTCGACGAGGACGTCAAGAAGATCTTCACCCAGTACCGCAAGACCCACAACGACGCCGTCTTCGACATCTACACCCCGCGCATCCGCGCCGCCCGCTCGAGCCACATCATCACCGGGCTGCCCGACTCCTACGGCCGCGGCCGCATCATCGGCGACTACCGCCGCCTGGCCCTGTACGGCGCGGACGCCCTGATCCAGGACAAGCAGCGCGCCAAGGACGCGGCGGCCGATCAGCCGTTCTCCGAGCACTGGGCCCGCTGCCGCGAGGAGCACGCCGAACAGATCAAGGCGCTGAAGAAGCTCATCCGGCTGGGGGAGTCCTACGGTCTGGAGCTGCACCGGCCCGCCGCGACCGCCCAGGAGGCGGTGCAGTGGACCTACATGGCCTATCTCGCCGCGGTGAAGAGTCAGGACGGCGCCGCGATGTCGATCGGACGCCTCTCCGCCTTCCTGGACACCTACTTCGAGCGCGACCTCGCCGCAGGCCTGATCGATGAGAGCCGGGCCCAGGAGGTCATCGACGCGCTGGTGATCAAGCTGCGGATCGTCCGCTTCCTGCGCACCATCGACTACGACCAGATCTTCTCCGGCGACCCCTACTGGGCGACCTGGTCCGACGCCGGGTTCTCGGCCGATGGCCGCGCCCAGGTCACGAAGACCTCGTTCCGCCTGCTGCAGACCCTGCGGAACCTCGGCCCCGCCCCGGAGCCGAACATCACCGTCTTCTGGGATCCGCAGCTGCCCACGGGATACAAGGAGTTCTGCTCGGCGATCTCGATCGAGACCTCCTCGATCCAGTACGAGTCCGATCAGCAGATCCGTGACCGCTGGGGCGATGACGCGGCGATCGCCTGCTGCGTCTCCCCGATGCAGGTCGGCAAGCAGATGCAGTTCTTCGGGGCCCGTGTCAACGCCGGCAAGGCACTGCTGTACGCCATCAACGGCGGCCGTGACGAGGTCTCCGGGAAGCAGGTCACCGAGGAGGGGCTCTTCACGCCGATCGCCGGCGACGGGCCGCTCGACTTCGACGAGGTGTGGCAGAAGTACGAGCAGATGCTGGACTGGGTGGTGGGCACCTATGTCGAGGCGCTCAACATCATCCACTACAGCCATGACCGCTACGCCTATGAGGCGATGGAGATGGCGCTGCATGACAGCGAGATCGTGCGCACCATGGGCTGCGGCATCGCGGGCCTGTCGATCGTGGCGGATTCCCTCTCCGCGATCAAGCATGCGAAGGTCACCCCGGTGCGCGACGAGAGCGGACTGGTGGTCGACTACCTCACCGAGGGCGACTTCCCGCGCTACGGCAACGACGATGACCGGGCCGATGACATCGCGGCCACGATCGTGCACACCGTGATGCAGAAGATCGCGGCGATCCCGATGTACCGCGACGCGATCCCCACCCAGTCGGTGCTGACGATCACCTCGAACGTGGTCTACGGCAAGGCCACCGGCTCCTTCCCCTCGGGGCACCGGGCCGGCAC
>JAAZLF010000684.1 GCA_012799425.1 Actinomycetales bacterium
TCGGTGCCCGACGAGCTGCTCGAGGCCGCGGCCATCGACGGCTCGGGCCGCACGAGGACCCTGTTCTCCGTGATGGTCCCGGCGATCAAGTCCACCCTCGTGCTCACGGTGCTGCTGCGCGTGATCTGGATCTTCAACTTCCCGGACATCATCTGGGCGATGACCAACGGCGGCCCCGCGGATCAGACCCACATCGCCACCACCTGGATGATCCAGCTGACCCAGCAGGGCAACTACGGCCACGCCTCCGCGCTGGGCCTGAGCGTGGTGGGCCTGCTCATGGTGTTCGCCGCGGCATACCTGGCCCTGCTCTCCAAGGACAACACCCGATGATCCACCGCGACCCCCTGCTCGTGCGCCTGGTCCGCATCGGTGGGCTGACCCTGTGGCTGCTCATCACGATCTTCCCGCTGTACTGGATCTTCGTCAGCTCCCTGAAGGCGCCGGCGGACATCGCCGCCTACCCGGTGGAGTACATCCCGTCCCGGCCGACGCTCGAGAACTACGTCTCGCTGTTCGCCGCGTCGGACTTCGGGCAGAACATGCTCTCGAGCCTCGTCGTGGCGACCGTGGCAGGCCTGGCGGCCACCGCGATCGCGACCCTGTCCGCCTACGTGCTCTCGCGCTTCCAGTTCCGCGCCCGCGGGCTGGTGGTGATGGCCTTCCTGGTCACACAGATGATCCCGGCCTTCATCGCCCTGGGGCCGCTCTACCAGCTGATGGTGGCGCTGGACCTGGTCGACAACCGGGGCGGGCTGATGCTGGTCTACGTCGCGGTGTGCATCCCGTTCTCCACGATCATGCTCAAGGGGTTCTTCGACAACGTCCCCGACGACCTCGACGAGGCGGCGATGATCGACGGCTGCAGCCGCCTGACGGCGCTGGCGCGGATCATCCTGCCGGTGATGCTGCCGGGGCTCGCGGCTACGTTCATCTTCAACTTCGTCAACAGCTGGAACGAGCTGTTCCTGTCGGTGACCCTCATCCACAGCAGCGACAAGCGCACCATCCCCACCGCGTTGAACGGGTTCATCACCAGCTTCAACATCGAGTGGGGCCCGCTCTCCGCGGCGGCCGTGCTGACGGTCATCCCGACGATGATCCTGTTCGGGATCGCCTCGAAGTGGATCGTGGCCGGCCTGACCGCAGGTGCGACGAAGGGCTGAGCCGGCGACGGCCCCAGCCCTTCGCCGCAAGCAGGCTCACCGTCCGGCGGACACCGCGGCCTCCACAGCCGTCTCCTCCGGTTCGCCTCCGTCGGTCGAACGCTGCACGGTCCACGGCTCGCCGCGCTCGAAGGTCTCTCCGATCGTCTCGGGGGTCAGCAGCTCGGATCGGGGGTCAGCAGCTCGGAGCCGCCATCACAGCGGTACCAGCTGAACATGCCCTTCCAGTGCTGGTCATGGTCGTGAGAGATCGTCGCGCACACCGCGCCGTAGGGCAGCTCCACCAGCAGCGGCAGCGCCTCGTCCTCGCGCGGTTCGAGCTGCTGCGGTGCGGTGGGGGAGTCGAATTCGATCGCCCGCTCGCCCACGGGATCCACGATGCACTGCACGGTGCCTGGCGCCGTCGGGCCCGTCGACCGCAGCCTTCGCCTGTGCGGCCAGGAACATCTCGCCCTCGATGTCGATCGAGAAGTCGAGGATCTCGCCGCGCGGGTCCTCGGTGGTCAGCGTGAAGTCTCCAGGCGTCTCCTCGAGGCGATCCAGAAGCGCCTCGATCGTGGCGAGATACTGGAACTCGATCCCGGCAGCGGTGGCGGTGCCCCCGATGGCGCTGTTCATCTTCAGGTCTCGTCGAGCCGATGATGTGGTTGTTCGCGACCCTACATCTGGGGGATGGGCCGGACGCCCCTATCTCACCGCCCCGCCTCACGGCCGTCGACCGGGGGAGCGGGGAGTTCACCGCCGCCAGAAGAAGCAGTGCACCACGCCGCTCGGCGCGGTGATCTGCTCCAGTCGGAAGGGGTCTTCGAGGTCCTCGGGCCGCTCCGATAGCCGCAGTCCGGCCCCGTACTCGAGCGGTGCGATCGCCACGTGCATGTCATCGATCAAACCAGCGTCGAGGAACTCGCGCACCGTGGTGACCTCACCGCCGGCTCTGGGCCCCACCAGCCCTCCCGGCCGTCATCGGGCCAGGGGTCGCGCTGCGGGCCGAACTTGTGCCGGCCCATGATCTCGGCGCCGATGCCGTGGGAGAAGTCGCGGGTCAGGTAGCCCTCGAGACCGCGGCTGCCGCCGGGTGCGGCGCGGCCCGGGAAGTGCACGGTGTCGAAGGCCCAGGACATCAGGTCACCGGGGTCGACATGCCCGAACGGCCGCTCGGGCGTCTGTCGCTCCCCGGCACCGATGCCGTCACGGGAGACGGTGAAGTTTTGGACGCGCACGCGCTGCGTCATGACGGGGTCCCTCTCGGAAGAGTCCGGGAGGCCCAGCATGCGCCAAGCGGGCGCGTCTGTCACCAGCCCCGTACGCAACGTCCGCGCTCAGCGCCACCGCGAACCGGGCGTGGTCCGGGCCAGGCGAGTCGGAGGGGATGAGCCTGCGCCGTTCGAGTCATTGCGGATACGCAATTCTGCGAACGGCGGGCACCGGCGCCCTCGCACTCTCAACCCTCTGGGCGGGCAGCGCTGTACGCCGTGACACGCGCGCCGAGACCACCGA
>JAAZLF010000685.1 GCA_012799425.1 Actinomycetales bacterium
CTTGAAGTGCACCTCGAGGGTCTCGCGATTGTACCGCGCCCCGTGGCAGACCTCGCAGGGGACGTAGACGTCGGGCAGGAAGTTCATCTCGATCTTCAGCGTGCCGTCCCCGGAGCAGGCCTCGCAGCGGCCGCCCTTGACGTTGAAGGAGAAGCGCCCGGCGGTGTACCCGCGGATCTTCGCCTCGCTGGTCTGGGCGAAGAGGGTGCGCACGCGGTCCCAGACGCCCGTGTAGGTGGCGGGGTTGGAGCGCGGGGTGCGGCCGATGGGCGACTGGTCGACATGGACCACCTTGTCGAGGTGCTCGAGGCCGGTGACCCGCTTGTGCCGGCCCGGTACGACCCGGGCGCGGTTGAGCTCTTTCGCGAGCACGGCATAGAGGATGTCGTTGACCAGTGACGACTTCCCCGAACCGGAGACGCCGGTGACGGCGGTGAGCACGCCCAGGGGGAAGGCGGCGTCCTGTCCGGTGAGGTTGTTCGCGCGCGGAGCGACGACCTTCAGCATCCGGGAGGGATCCACCTGCCGGCGCTGCTGCGGCAGCGGGATCTCGAGCTCGCCGGAGAGGTACCGGCCGGTGAGGCTGTCGGAGTGCCGCTTGAGCCCTTCGACCTCGCCGGAGTACACCACGCGACCGCCGTGCTCGCCGGCGAGGGGGCCGATGTCCACCACCCAGTCGGCGGCGTTCAGGGTGTCCTCGTCATGCTCGACGACGATCAGGGTGTTGCCGAGGTCCCGCAGCCTGGCGAGCGTGCCGATGAGGCGCTCGTTGTCCCGCTGGTGCAGGCCGATCGAGGGTTCGTCGAGGACGTAGAGCACCCCGACCAGCCCGGAACCGATCTGGGTGGCCAGGCGGATGCGCTGGGCCTCGCCACCGGAGAGGGTGCCTGCGGCGCGCTCGAGCGAGAGGTAGTCCAGGCCCACGTCGAGCAGGAAGCCGAGCCGGGAGCGGATCTCCCGCAGCACCTCGTCGGCGATCGCCGCCTCGCGCACCCCCAGCTCGAGCCCGGCGTGGAACTCGAGGGCGTCGCTGAGGGACATCGCGCAGACCTCGGCGATGGAGCGGCCTCCGACCGTGACCGCGAGCACCTCGGGGCGCAGTCGCGCACCCTTGCAGCTGGGGCAGGGCACCTCGCGCATGAACTGCTCGTACCGCTCCTTGGCCCAGTCGGACTCGGTGTCGTTGTGCCGACGCTCGAGGAAGTGCATGACCCCCTCGAACCCGGTGGAGTAGGTGCGCTCCCGGCCGAAGCGGTTGCGGTACTTCACGTGGACCTTGTGGTCCTTGCCGTGCAGCAGCGCCTCCTGGGCGCGCTTCGGAAGAGCGCGCCAGGGCGTGTCCATGGAGAAGCTGAGCTCCTCGGCGAGACCTGTCATGACCTCGAGGTGACGGTCGGCGTGGCCCATGGCCCACGGGGCGATCGCGCCGTCGGCGAGCGAGAGGTCCTCGTCAGGGATCACGAGCTCGGGATCGACCTCGAGACGCTGCCCGAGCCCGGTGCACTCCGGGCACGCGCCGTAGGGGGCGTTGAAGGAGAAGGTGCGCGGCTCGATGTCGTCGATCGCGAGGGGATGGTCGTTGGGGCAGGCGCACTTCTCGGAGAAGCGGCGGATGCGCTGCGAATCGTCCCCGTCGAGATCGACGAAGTCGACCACGAGGATCCCCTCGGCCAGGCGCAGCGCCGTCTCGACGGAGTCCGTGAGCCGCCGCCGTGAATCCGGCTTCGCCGCGAGACGGTCCACGACCACCTCGATGGTGTGCTTGAACTTCTTGTCGAGGGTGATCTCCTCGTCCAAGCGTCGGTTCTCCCCGTCGATGCGTGCGCGGGCGTATCCCTGGGAGCGCAGCGAGCTGAGCAGGTCGACGTGCTCGCCCTTGCGGCCCTGCACGACGGGCGCGAGCAGCTGGAAGCGCGTGCCGGCGGGCTCTTCGAGGAGTGTGTCCACGATCTGCTCGGCCGAGGAGGAGGAGACCTTCTCGCCGCAGACCGGGCAGTGCTGCTCACCGGTGCGGGAGAACAGCAGGCGCAGGTAGTCGTAGATCTCCGTGATCGTGCCGACGGTCGATCGCGGATTGCGGTTGGTGGACTTCTGGTCGATGGAGACCGCCGGCGAGAGACCCTCGATCAGGTCGACCGAGGGCTTGTCCATCTGACCCAGGAACTGCCTCGCGTAGGCGGACAGCGACTCCACGTAGCGACGCTGCCCCTCGGCGAAGATGGTGTCGAAGGCCAGGGAGCTCTTCCCCGATCCGGACAGACCGGAGAACACCACCAGCTTGTTGCGGGGGATGTCGATGTCGATGTTCTTGAGGTTGTGCTCGCGCGCACCACGGACGACAAGGGATTCAGTCACCGGGCCATCTTAGGGGCGGGAGGCGACCTTCGAACAGTTGTTCGGAGGAGAGGTGGGCGACATACTGGGTCCATGAGCGATCACAAGCACCACGAGTACACAGGACACGTCGAGCCCGGAGCCGAGCCGATGGTGCGCGATCTCCGCCATCTGCAGATCCGCAAGCTCTCGGTCGGACCGATGGACAACAACGCCTACCTGCTCACCTGCCGGGCCACGGGCGCGCAGCTGCTGATCGATGCCGCCGCGGAGACCGACGCGCTGCGACGCATGGTCGCCGCTGGTGGGGAGCACAACGCACTGGACCTCATCGTCACCACGCACAGCCATCACGACCATGTCGGGGCGCTCGCGGAGATGATGGCCGCCACCGGCGCCCGCACCGCCGCCGGGGCGGAGGACGCCAGGGAGATCACCGAGCGGATCGATCTGCCGCTCGCGCACGGCGACGTGCTCGAGTTCGGACAGCAGCAGGTGGAGATCATCCATCTGCGCGGGCACACGCCCGGTTCGATCGCGGTGCTGCTGCGCGCCGGGGACGAGGGAGACCACCTCTTCACCGGCGACTCGCTGTTCCCGGGCGGCGTGGGCAACACCCAGCAGGACCCGCAGCGTTTCGCGCAGCTCATGGATGACGTCGAGCAGCGGATCTTCGACCGTCTCGGGGACGACACGTGGGTGTACCCCGGTCATGGCGACGACACCACCCTCGGCGCCGAGCGACCCTCGCTGCCTGTGTGGCGCGAGCGGGGCTGGTGAGCTCCGCTCCCCTCCACGCCTCGCCCGCACCCCCGGCCTGGTGCGCCCTCGGCCGGGGTGACGGCGGGCGCACCCGCCTGGTCGCACTGGATGCGCAGGGCGCAGAGATAGGGGACGAGGAGGTCATGCCCCACGGTCTCGCCGCCCTCGTCTCCCGCTGGGAGGCGGAGCACTCCCCGCGCTGGGTCTGGAGCGACGCCGCAGCCTGGTACCCGCGCCTGCTCGCGGCCGGGGTGACCCTCGAGCGCTGTCACGACCTGCGCCTGGTCCACCGGATCCTGCGCCACTCGGAGCTGGTGCGGGACGCCGAGGCGCTGCGGAGCGCGTGGGACTGGGACGCGCCGCTGGATCCCCAGGAGCCCGAGCGCAATGTGGGGGCGACGCTCTTCGAGCTCGAGGCGACGGCCCCGCGCGCCGGCGCCGTCCCCTCGGACATCGCGGAGACCCTCGCCGAGCTCGATCGGCAGCGCCGGGCGATCGACACGGCCGAGGATCCTGCGCGGATGCGCCTGCTGGTGGCCGCCGAATCGGCCGGGGCGCTGGTCGCTGCGGAGCTGCAGGCGGCCGGCATTCCCTGGGACGTCGCCGAGCACGACCGGATCCTCACCTCCGCGCTGGGCCCCCGGCCTGCGCAGGGAGCTGCTCCCGCACGGATGGCCGAGGCCACCGCCGAGGTGCGC
>JAAZLF010000686.1 GCA_012799425.1 Actinomycetales bacterium
CGGACCCCTCGGCGAACCCGTACCTGGCCTTCGCCGCGCAGCTGATGGCCGGCATCGACGGCATCCGCAACCGCATCGAGCCGCCCGAGCCGATCGACAAGGACCTCTACGAGCTGCCGCCCGAGGAGCACAAGCAGATCAAGCAGCTGCCCGAGTCGCTCGGCGCGGCGCTCGACGCCCTCGAAGCGGATCACGACTATCTCACCGAGGGTGACGTGTTCCCCGAGGACCTCATCTCCACGTGGATCGAGCTGAAGCGCACCACGGAGATCGATCCGTTCCGCTTCCGCCCGCACCCGCACGAGTTCGAGCTGTACTACGACATCTGAGACCCTCGGACCTTGCCGAAGGCCCCCGACCTGCACCGCCAGGCCGGGGGCCTTCCCCGTCCGTGGCGCCGCGGACGCCGCACGGCCTGCGGGACTGGCCCCGATCGCTGGAAAGGTATGGAATGGGATCATGAGCAGCATCCAGATCACCGTCATCGACCGCGAAGGCGTCACCACCCCGGGCGTGGAATGGGACGACGACGAATCCCTGATGGAGTGCCTGGTCCGCAACGGGTACCCGATCCTCGCCAGCTGCGGCGGCAACGCCTCGTGCTCCACCTGCCACTCCTACCTCGACGAGGTCTCCTTCGAGACCGCCGGCGACATCGACGAGGACGAGGCAGATGTGCTGGACACGCTCATGGACGACGAGCGTGAGCCGACCTCCCGACTCACCTGCCAGGTCCCCTGGGACATGGATCTCGAGGGCGCAGTGGTCAGGATCGGACCGTTCTGAGTCCGTTGGCCGCGATCAGCTGCGCGACCATCACAGCGGAGGCAGCGCCCAGCTGATCAGCACGGCGGTCATCGCTCCGCCGAGCACCAGCGCGAGCGGCACGAGCATCCGCCGCCGGTGCGCCAGTCGCTGCCAGCGGGACGCTGCCTGCAGCACCCATGCCACGCCGACCATCACCTGGGCGAGGGTGAGCAGCCGCAGTCCCCAGATCGCCGGCCCGTCAGCGCGGATCCATCCCACCGACGGGGCGGTCAGCACCGAGAGCGGGAGCGCCGCGGTCGCTGCCACCAGCGCGAGGCTCATGAGCGTCCACGCCACGGCGAGAGGCCGAAAGACTGCGGGCGCCGGTTCCGCGCCACGGCGGCGCCGCCACCACGCCTGCAGCGCGTCGCAGAGCACCACGGCGGCGGCGAGCACCGTCCCGGCGACGGCGGCGAGGACGAACCGCTGATCAGCCCACCACGGGGCGGGGCTCAGGGTCTGCTGGAGCATGGCCCGGTCGCTGCGCAGCACGGTCACCGCGCCGTTCGGGGCGGCCACGGCGGCCAGGCATCCCTCGTCGTCACACCAGCGCCCGGGGGTGTCCGACGGCGTCAGCCTCCGCTCCCCCATGATCATGTCCTCGCCGTCCCGGGCGACCGTGCTCTGCCCTGTGGCGCTGCGCAGCAGCAGCTCGGGGCCCTGTGCGCCGAAGAGGCGCTCCTGGTGCACGCCGGAGGGGTCGGCCGGATCGAGCGGTACCGCCCAGGGCGGGGTGATCGTGGGCAACCCGCCGACCGGCATGGGGGCGCGCTCTGCGCGGCCCGTCCTCGCGCTCCAGTCCGCGACCGTCTCGAGCACGGCGGTGGTGAACTCGGCAGCCTCCGGGTCTTCGGTGGTGACGGCCGCGAACACCCCGATCCCGGCCTCCGGCACGAGGGCGAGCCAGGCCAGGCCGTTGGCGCCGGCGTGTTCGAGCACCGGCACACCGTGCCGCCAGTTCTCGAAGAGCACCTGTGTGTGCCCTCCGCCTCCGTGTGCTGGACGCACTGCGACGGTGGTGGCCTCCTCGACCACCGGGGCGGGCAGCGGGCCGTGCTCGGCGACCAGAGCGTTCAGCAGCGCGGAGGCGTCCTGCAGCGACCAGGTGAGCATCGCCGCCGGCGCCTCGGGCACGGCGGGCCACGGGGTCGCGGACCACTGCTGCCCGTCCCGGGTCATCAGGGCGACGTCCCCTTCGGCACTCGCACTGTCGAAACCGGCGGTCTCGGCGCCGACGGGCCGCAGCACCCTGTCCGCGGCGGCCTGGTCGAACGGAGTGCCGGTGGCGTCCTCGATCATCGCGCCGAGCATGGTGTGCGCCTGCAGCGGCGAGTAGTGCAGGCCTGTGTCTGCTGGGTGCGCGAGCACCGGTGGATTCTGCTCCAGCACGCCCTGCAGGTCGGCGGGCGGCGGGTCCGGCAGGGCCGGGTGGATCAGCAGCGGTTCGCTGAGCCCCGAATGATGGGTCAGCAGATGCCGCCCCGTGACAGGGCCTGCCGCCGCTGGGCCGCGACGGTCGATGACCGGCACCCGGTCGCGCACGTCGGCGTCGAGGTCCAGCAGGCCCTCGTGGTGCAGGCGCAGCGCGGTCAGGGACGTGACCACCTTGGAGACGGAGGCGACCGGGGTGCGCGATGTCGGGGTGAGGGGTGTGCGGGAGAGCGGATCCGCCCATCCCCCGGTCTTGGTCAGCAGCGGCCCCTCGGGGCCGACGACGGCCACCATCGCACCCGGCGTGGTGACCCCGACGTGCTCCTCCAGCAGCGCGTCGATCTGCTGATGCAGGCTCTCGGCGCCGCCCTCCGTGGCCCCGCCGGTCGGCGGTGCCGCGGTGCCGGGCGGCAGAGCCACGGCGATCAGCACCGCGACGAGCGCGATCACCCGCAGCATCGAGTGAACCGGAGCGTACAGGGGCACGGAGGAGCTCATGCCAGCAGTGTGCTCCCGGCGCCTCTCTGCCGCCTCCTGCGAAGGTGCAGGGTCGGCGGAGCGCCGGCGAGCACAGGTCGGCAGCGGCCTCTGCAGTGCGTCGCGCCGTGCACCTACCCGGCGACCAGATCCCGTCGGCGCAGGAGCATCAGGCCGGCCACCACGAGGACCACGGCGGCCCCGCCCATCACCGCGAGCGGCGCGAGCTCGAGATCTTCGGAGGGGACCAGCGCGACGTGCTCGAGGGGCGAGAGAGCCCGCGCCCAGTCCGGCAGGCCGAGCAGGTCGCCGAGGAAGGTCACCAGCGCCGCCCAGACCACCAGCAGCCACGCCAGGCCGGTCGCCCGCAGCTGCAGACCGAACAGCGCCAGGGCGAGAGCGCCGCACAGGGCGATCGCCGGCAGGTATGCGAGCGAGGCTGCGGTCATCTCACCGATCCAGGCCGGGTCCTCGGTCGCCTGCCAGACCCCCAGTCCCGCGCCGAGACCGAGCAGCACCTGCATCACCGTCACCTCGATCAGCACCACCAGGAACCAGAGCAGGGCGAGCGCAGGGCGCGAGGTGCCGGCCAGGAGCATGCCCGCCAGGCGGCCCTCGACCTCCTCGGTGCGCATCCGCAGCACGCCGGAGACGATCAGCGCCACCGGGCCCACGCTGAGCATGGTCAGCACGAATGCGGCGAAGGAGCCGGTGAGGTCGTCCGCGGTGATCGGTGCCCACTCGCCGATCGCCGGCATCTGCTCGACGAAGTCGGTCAGCGAGGAGGCCAGCGACCCGAAGGCGACGGCGAACAGGAACAGTCCGATCCCCCAGGCGAGCATGCCGGGGGTGACCAGGCGTCGCGCCACCCCGCCTGGGGCCATCAGCGCCGCGGATGCCCCCGGCGTTCCGCTGCGTGCCGCGCGCAGACCGGCGCCCACGTCGCGTCGGCGCGCGAGGGCGGCGGCGAGGACCAGCAGCATCGCGACCGCGGCGAGGGCGACCAGCATCGGCCACCAGCGCAGGTCGACGTAGACGCGGGTCTGCTGCGCCCAGGCCAACGGGGAGAGCCAGGACAGCCAGGAGCCCTGGCGGTCGATCACGTCGCCGACTCCCCGCACCATAAACGTGAGGGCGAGGGTCCCCAGCGCCATCCCGCTGGCCGTCCCCGCGTTCTCGGTGATCTGCGCGGCGACCATCGCCAGCGCGGCGAAGACGAGCCCGGTCAGCGCGGTCACGAGTCCGAGCGCGAGGGAGTCCGCCGCCGGTCCGCCGGTCATCAGCGCACCGGCGGTCACCGCGAGGCCCACGAGGAGGTTCGCGATCGTGACGATCACCAGAGCCGCCAGCGGGGCTGCGAGGCGGCCGGTGGGCAGCGCGCGGATCATCTCCAGGCGCCCGGACTGCTCCTCGGCGCGGGTGTGGCGGACCGCCAGCAGCACGCTCATGATCGCCGCCGCGATCAGCACGTACAGCAGCAGCTCGTTGGCGACCATCGCCCAGAAGGTGTAGTCGTCCTCGGCGAAGTAGGGTCCGGTCATCATCACGGCCGAGGGGTTGTCCAGCAGCATCGCCCGAGCGTCGAGGGCGTCCTGATCGGGGTAGGCCTCCTCCATCGCGAGGATCGAGGCAGGGACGAGGGCGAGCATCGCGAGCGTCCAGATGACGATCTGTCGTCGCGAGAGCCGGCCGTAGAGGCGGATCAGGGAGACCAGGCCCGTGAGCGGTGACGAGCGGTGCACATCGCGGCGATGTGACTGCCGGGTGCTCGGGGGAGGTGCGGCGGCGGTCGCGCTCATGAGCTCTCCCCCTCCGGGGAATCCTGCGCGGCGATGTCATCGCCGTAATGGCGCAGGAAGAGATCCTCCAGGGAAGGCGGCGTGATGGTCAGAGCCGTGACCTCCATACGGGTCAGCACGGGCAGGACATCATGCATCGCTGCGTCGTCGATGTCGAAGCGCAGGCGGCCGTTCTCGGCCACGAGATCGTGCACGCCCTCCCTCTCCACAAGGCCGATCGGGTCCGCTGCGGTGGTCGCCGCGACAGTGGAGCGGGTGAGGTGGCGCAGCTGGTCCAGCGTGCCGGACTCGACGTCCTTGCCGGCACGGATGATGGTCACCGTGTCGCAGAGCTTCTCCACCTCGGCGAGGATGTGGCTGGACAGCAGCACGGTGCGGCCCTCGGCGCGCAGCCGTGCGACCTCCTCGGTGAAGATCGCCTCCATCAGCGGATCCAGGCCGGAGGTCGGCTCGTCCATGATGTACAGGTCCACGTCGCGGGAGAGCGCGGCGATCAGGGAGACCTTCTGCCGGTTGCCCTTGGAGTAGGTGCGCGAGCGCTTGGTGGGGTCGAGCTCGAAGCGCTCGATGAGCTCGCTGCGCCGGCGCCGGTGCGCGGCGCCCTTCGCTCCGCGGGTGAGCACGTCGATCGCCTCGCCCCCGGTGAGGTTCGGCCACAGGTTCGTGTCGCCGGGGACGTAGGCGAGGCGCTGGTGGATCTCGACCGCCTCGCGCCACGGATCCATCCCGAGCACCTCGGCGTGGCCGGAGGTGGGCTTCAGCAGACCCAGCAGGATGCGGATGGTGGTGGACTTGCCGGCGCCGTTGGGGCCGAGGAAGCCGGTGACCTCGCCGCGGGGCACGGTGAGGGTGAACCCGTCGAGGGCGCGCGCGGAACCGAAGCTCTTGGTGAGGTCGCGGACGGTGACGGCGGTATCGGTGGTCGGGTCGGGGGCGGACGCATCGGTGCGGGTCATGGAGTGGTCCCATCGGTCGTCGGGGCGGTGCGATCGGCGTCGGGGCGGGCGGCGAGGTAGGCGTCGAGCATGGAGCTGTCGGCCAGCAGCGGCACGGTGTAGAGCTCCAGCAGCGGGAGCACGAGAGCATCGGTGTAGCCACGCAGCCAGGCGGTCAGTTCGTCGAGGTCGAGGTGGTCGCTCTGGGCGGGGAGCTGCAGCAGCAGAGCCCCCAGCGCCATCTCGGTCAGGACGCGTGCCCGGGCGACGGGGTCTCGGCTGGGGTTGATGATCCCGGACTCCTCCCCCTGGGCGAAGTAGTCCACGGCGTGCGCGGCGAAGTCGTCGACCAGCTGGAGAGCGAGCGGGCCCCCCTCCTGCAGCCGACGCAGCACGTATCCGACCACCGGGGCGTAGCGCTCGGCCTCGGCGAGCTGGGCGAGCATCACGCCCGCTCCCCCGGAGAAGACCTCGTGCTTGCTGGCGCGCGTGACCTCGAGAGCTCGCTGGTCACACGCTTCCAGCAACCGGGAGCGCGACCCGTAGTGGTGGATGATCAGCCCCGCGCTGACCCCTGCATCCTGGGCGACCGTCCGCAGCGAGGAGCTGAGGCCGTCCACCGCGAAGCGGCGCAGAGCGGCCTGGAGGATGCGCTCCTCGGCAGGTGGGGTGATCTCCATCGGGACTCCCTCGCACAGCGGCTGAACAAGTGATCAACAGACTATACGCGTGTTCAATCAGGGGCAAGGAGTCTCCACAGCCGTCCCGCAGGGAAGCCGGCGTGCCGCGCCCGACCCGCCGCCGGACTCAGCCGAGGGTGTCGATCCCGCCCTTGCTGCGCAGGAGCGACAGCAGCAGGTCCTTCGGGCCGGAGGCCGGCTCGAGCGCGCACTCGTCGGGGTCGAACGACCAGGCGGCTCGCAGGGAGCGGAACACCTCGAACTCGGCGTCCCCGGTACGCAGCGGCACCGCCCGATATCCCCCGGCCTCGGGCAGATGGATGACGAAGGCGCCGGTCAGCTCGGGCATCTCGCGCGTTGTGCCGTCGTCGTCGAGCAGCATCTCGGCCCTGCACACCGCCACACCCTGCAGGGCGTAGTCCCCGCGCACCTTCTTCGAGGTCTTGATGTCGGCGCTGAGCACGGTGTTGCCGATCCGCACGATCGCGTCTGTGGTCCCGGCGTATCCCACGGTGTGGTTGACGACAGTCTGCTCGACCTCGAGGAACTCGGGCTGGTAGTCGTCCAGGAAGCGTCCGTAGCCGTCCAGGCGCATCTCGGCACGGGAGATCAGCGCGTGCGGATCCTTCTCCCCCGCGAAGCAGCCCTGCGCGGTGCGCATCTGATCCGCGATCTCGCCGATCCGCGCGGCATCCGGCCGCGCCCCGCTGGTGCCCCAGTCCTCACAGGCGGTGTGCACCAGCGTGCCGAAGTCCGCCGCGGTGCGGGTGTACTCCGGCGCGGCGGCGGCGATCCGCTTCTGCGTGCCCCAGCGGTCGCGCGTGACGCGGGAGATCTCCGCAGCGGCACGCTGCGGGTTCCGGTCCAGCCAGGAATACATGTCCAGTGCTCGCTTGGACGCCATCGTGGCGTACCAGCCCTGCAGGAAGTCCTTCGAGCGCGCTCCGGCGACGGTGGTGATCGACGGGTACATCAACGGGCCGTCCGGCTCGAGACGGTACATGCGGCCGCGCGGGGTGTCAGCGCTGAGGGAGGGCGTGGTCATGGATCCTCGGGGTGGCACGGGCGTCGCCGGGGCGACGCGGATGACGGACGACGCCCACGGTACGACGCGAACGGCCGGGCAGGGGCGAGCCCCCGCATGGACGCGCCGCGAGGCTCCCCGGATCACATCAGCGGCTCACTCCTGCTCGCCGAAGATGATCCTCTCCGCGATCGTGCGGGCGCGTCTGGTCAGGCGCAGATACCGTTCCTCGAGGTCCGAGGCGGTGCCCTCCTCGCCGTCGATCAGCTGCGCGAGGGCTCGAAGATCATGACGATCGCTGGGCAGCACATCGCCCTCCCTGCCCTTCCACAGGAACAGGCCACGACGAACCTGCCAGCCGAGCGCCCAGGCGTCACGGAGCTCCTCGGCCTCGCGTGCGGTGAGCAGCTCCGCCTCCGCGGCGGCCTCGAGCTGGTCGAGCGTGCGGGGGCTGCGCAGCCCATCGATCCGATGCGCGTGCTCGAGGGCGAGCACCTGGGCGGACCATTCGACGTCCGTCATCCCGCCGCGTCCGAGCTTGACGTGCCGTGACGGGTCCGCGTTCCGGGGCAGCCGCTCGGACTCCACCCGTGCCTTCATCCTGACGATCTCGCGTCGGGCCGACGGGTCCAGGCCGCCATCGGGGTACCGGTGCCGGTCCATCTCCTCGCGCAGCTGCTCCGCGACCGCCTCGGAGGCCACGACCGGGCGTGCCCGCAACAGCGCCTGCTTCTCCCAGGTCTCGGCGTCGCGGCGGTAGTAGTCGCTCCACGACTCGAGGCTGCGCGCGAGCGGACCCACCTTTCCCTCGGGGCGCAGGTCGGCGCTGACGCGCATGTCGGAGCGGGCGGTGGGGGCGTTGAGGATGCGCTGGATCTGAGTGGCGACCGCGCCGGCGATCTCGGCGGTGGACCGTCCCGCGCCCTGGTCGATCGCGATGAACTGGACGTCGGCGTCGGAGGAGTACCCCATCTCCCCCGCCCCGAAGCTGCCCAGCGCGATGATCGCCATCTCGATGCCGAGGGCCCGGGCCGGATCGGAGCGCTTCTCCCGCAGCCGATGCGCGGTGTCGACGTCCACCTCGGAGACATGATCGAGAGTCTCCGCATCCTCGCCCACCGCGTCCCGATCGCGGGCGACGACGTGGAGGGCCACCAGCATCCCGGCCTCGAGCACGGCCTCCGCCAGGTCGGTGAGGGCACGCGCCACCTCCTGCGGCGTGGCGACCTCGGTCAGGTGCGCCAGACCGATGCGCAGCAGTTCACGGCTGCGGGTGCGTCGCAGCACGTCCCTCGCCACCTCGGCATCGTCGACCCGGGAGATGACCGCGAGGAACTCCCGCCCGAGGACGTCCCGGGACAGCGGCCGCAGCTGTTCATCGCGGGCGAGCCAGCGCACCCCCTCCGGGATCCGCTCGAGCTGCTCGCCGACGTAGCGGCCGGCCGAGAGCACCCGCGTCAGCCGCTTCGCGGCGAGGCCGGAATCTCGCAGCAGCCCCAGGTACCAATGCGCGGAGCCGATGGTGTCCGACAGTCTGCGGAAGGCCAGCAGCCCGAGGTCCGGATCGACCCCGTCGGCGAACCACTCGAGCATCGCCGGCAGCAGCTGTCGCTGGATCTTGGCGCGGCGGGAGATTCCCTCGGTGAGAGCGGAGATGTGTTCGCGCGCCCGCGCCGGATCGCGGTAGCCGATCGCGACCAGCCGCGCTGCCGCGTCCTCCTCGCTGAGCATGATCTGCCCGTCGCTGAGCCGGGAGGCGGTCAGCAGCAGAGGCCGATAGAAGATCTCCTCGTGCAATCTGCGTACGCGGCGCCGGGTGCGGTGATACTGCTGGTGGAACGCATCGGTGGACAGCCCGAGGGTGCGGGCCAGCCGGCGCAGGTCGGAGGCCGCCGTGGGCAGCACCTGGGTGCGGCGCAGCCGGTGCAGCTGCAGACGATGCTCGACGCAGCGCAGGAAGCGGTAGGCAGCGTCCATCTCCGCCACGTGGTCGCGCGAGATGTATCCGCCCTCGCCCAGCCGTGCCAGCGAATCCAGGGTCGAGCGTCCCTGCAGCACCTCGTCGGCGCGGCCGTGGACCATCTGCAGCAGCTGGACGGTGAACTCGACGTCCCGCAGCCCGCCCGGACCGAGCTTGATGTTCCGTTCGACCTCCGCGCGTGGGATGTGGGCGACCACTCGGCGACGCATCGCGCGGGTGTCCTCGACGAATCCCTCCCGGGTGGAGGCCTGCCACACCCACGGCTCGACCATCTGCTCGAAATCGCGGCCGAGCGCGCGATCCCCGGCCGCGGCTCTGGCCTTCAGCAGCGCCTGGAACTCCCAGGACTTCGCCCACTGCGTGTAGTAGCGCCGATAGGAGGCGATGGTCCGCACCAGCGGGCCGTCCTTGCCCTCGGGGCGCAGATTGGCATCGACCTGCCACAGGGAGCCCTCGCCGGTGCGTTCGGAGCAGGCGCGGGCGAGCTCCCGGGCCAGGGCGGACCCGATCGTGATCATGTCCTCCTCGACCTCGGGCGGAAGCTCGTCCCCGTCCCCGAGATCTTCCCGAGCGGGGGCGACCACGTGCATCACGTCGACGTCCGAGATGTAGTTGAGCTCACGGGCACCGGTCTTGCCCAGGGCGATCACCGCCCATCGCACCTTCTCGGCACCTTCGACGGCGGCGCGGGAGATCGCGGCGGCGGCCTCGAGCGCGGCGTCGGCCAGGTCGCTGATTGCCACCGACACCCGTGGCTGGATCGCGGTGGGCTCGGCGGAGCAGACGTCCGCGGCGGCGATCTGTGCGAGTCGTCCGTGGTAGGCGACCCGCAGGGCATCGCGCACCTCGCGGTCGCTCCGGGAGGCGACCGGGATCTCGGCCTCCGGATCGGCGCCGACGGCCTCGAGCATCATCGCGCGCACTGCGCTCGCGGGCATCGCCAGATCGTCGTCGCCCTTGCGCAGCAGCTCGAGCCTGTCCGGATGCCGGGTCAGGAAGTCGCCCAGTGCGACGGACGTGCCCAGCAGCCGGATCAGGCGCTGCCCGGCGTCACCGTCCGTCCCGATCTGATCAAGGAACTCGTCCATCAGGACGTCCTGCCCGGCCTCGTGCGCTGCCTCGGCCAGACGCAGCAGGCCCAGCACCGCGTCGTCACCGTCGGGCATGCGCCCCAGAGCCCGCGCCGCCTCGTGCCCGAGCCGCGCGAGAGCCGGCTCGGACAGGAAGCGCTGGACCCGGTCGGTGCGGCTGAAGCCCAGTCGCGCCAGGGCGCCGGTGGTGGTGGGCGGCTCGGTGCTCATGGACGCCCCTCAGACCCGGCTGAAGGTCGAGCGCAGCTCGTGATCGGTCACCTGCTCACGGTAGCGCTGCCATTCCTGGCGCTTGTCCCGCAGGAAGAACTCGAAGACCTGCTCACCCAGCGTGCTCGCCATCAGCTCGGAGCTCTCGAAGACCTCCAGCGCACGGAACAGGTCGGTCGGGAGCGGCTCGATGCCCATCGCCCGGCGCTCACGCTCGGTGAGATCCCAGACCGCGTCCTCCGCCCCCTCGGGCAGCTCGTACTCCCCTTCGATGCCTGCCATCCCGGCGGCCAGCAGCACCGAGAACGCCAGGTACGGGTTGGCGGAGGAGTCCAGGCCCCGGAACTCGACTCGCGAGCTGGTGCCCTTGGTGGGCTTGTGGAACGGGACCCTCACCAGCGCAGAGCGGTTGTTGTGGCCCCAGCACACGTAGCTCGGCGCCTCCTGCGCGCCCCACAGCCGCTTGTAGGAGTTCACCCACTGGTTGGTCACGGCGCTGTACTCGGGGGCATGGCGCAGCAGCCCGGCGATGAACTGCCGGCCCAACCGGGACAGCCCGTACTCGGCCCCGGGTGCGTGGAAGGCGTTCTTCCCGCCCTGGAAGAGGGACAGGTGGGTGTGCATGCCCGAGCCCGGCTGGTCGATCATCGGCTTGGGCATGAAGGTGGCGACCTGGCCCATCGACAGGGCGACCTCCTTGACCACCGTGCGCAGGGTGACGATGTTGTCCGCGGTGGTCAGCGCGTCCGCGTAGCGCAGGTCGATCTCGTTCTGCCCGGGGCCGTTCTCGTGGTGGGAGAACTCGACCTGGATGTTCATCGCTTCGAGGTGCTGGATGGCATTGCGGCGGAAGTCCTGGCCCTGCCCGCGATGGACGTGGTCGAAGTAGCCGGCGTTGTCCACCGGTCGCAGCGGCTCGCCCTGGATGTACGGCTCCTCGAACAGGTAGAACTCGATTTCCGGATGGGTGTAGAGCTCCAGCCCCTTCTCCTCGGCGCGTCCCAGCGCATCCCGCAGCACCCGGCGCGGGTCCGAGGCAGCCGGCTCGCCGTCCGGGGTGAGCACGTCGCACATCATCCGACCCGTCGCGTTGGTCTCGCCGCGCCATTCCAGCAGCTCGAAGGTTCCCGGATCCGGGCGCAGGATCATGTCCGACTCATAGCTGCGCGTCAGACCCTCGATCGTGGAGCCGTCGATGCCGATGCCCTCGGTGAAGGCGATCTCCAGATCGGAGGGGGAGATCGCGATCGACTTCAGCGTCCCCGCGATATCGCAGAACCACAGCCGGATGAAGCGCACGTCCTCGTCCGAGACGGTGCGGATGACGTCGTCGTGGAGATGTCCCATGCGCCCAGTGTGCCTCAGGCCGAGGGCGAGCCGGATGCACCGCGCCCCGGCATCCAGGTGCTGGATGCCGGGGCGCGGTGAGGGACCGGAGCGCTCCTCAGAAGCTGGAGTCCGCCACGATGTACCACTCTCCGCTGACGTTCTCCATGAACATTCCGGTGCTCTCGCCCAGCGCCAGGATCTCTGCACGGCCGTCACCGTTGTCCGAGGCCTCGATCATCTCCCGCTCGACGGCGCTCATGATCGAAGGATCGAAATCATCGCCGAGCATCTCCTCGTACGACTGCTTGCACTTCTCCAGCCCGGCACCTGCAGCCGGCTCACCGGTCTCGTGATCGATGACCAGGCTGCACGCCGTGTCAGGGTCCCCCTCCCCCATCGCTTCGAGGAAGGCGTAGAAGCGATCGCCCGCAGCGGTGAGATCGTCCTCCGTCAGCTCTGCAGCGGCGTCATCGCCCTCGGCGCTGTCGCCTTCGGAATCATCGCCGGTCTC
>JAAZLF010000687.1 GCA_012799425.1 Actinomycetales bacterium
CGAACTCCATCCGGACCCATCCGGTGCCGTGGTTGGTCATCGTGTCCATCCGGCCACGGCGCTGGGCCAGCAACTGGGTGACCGAGCCCAGGTACTCCTCGGGCACGTCGATGGTCATCCGCTCGACCGGCTCATGGATCTTGCCGTCGATCTCGCGTGTGAGCACCTTGGGCTTGCCGACGGTGAGCTCGAAGCCCTCGCGGCGCATCTGCTCGACCAGGATCGACAGGGCGAGCTCGCCGCGGCCCTGCACCTCCCACGCGTCGGGACGCTCGGTCGGCAGCACCTTCAGGGACACGTTGCCGATCAGCTCATGATCCAGCCGGTCCTTCACCTGACGGGCGGTGAGCTTGTGGCCCTTGCCGTTCTTGCCCGCGAGCGGGGAGGTGTTGATGCCGATGGTCATCGAGATCGCGGGGTCATCGATCTCGATCAGCGGCAGCGGGCGGGGATCGTCGAGGTCGGCGAGGGTCTCGCCGATCATGATCTCGGGGATGCCGGCGACGGCGACGATGTCGCCCGGCAGGGCGGCGCGGGTCATCGGCTCGCGCGAGAGGCCCTTGGTCTCCAGCAGCTCGGTGATCTTCACCTGCTTGGTGGTGCCGTCCTGGGTGCACCAGGCGACCTGCTGGCCCTTGGTCAGCTGGCCGTTCTTGACGCGCAGCAGCGCCAGACGACCCAGGAACGGGGAGGCATCGAGGTTGGTGACGTGGGCCTGCAGCGGCACCTCGTCGTCGAAGGACGGCGCCGGGATCTGCTCGAGGATGGTCTTGAACAGCGCCTCGACATCCTCCTCCTCGGGGAGGGTGCCGTCGACGGGCTGCGTGGTGGTGGCGCGGCCCGCCTTGCCGGAGGCGTAGACGACCGGGACGTCGAGCACGGCGTCGAGGTCGATGTCGTCCATCTCCTCAGAGAGGTCCGAGGCCAGTCCCAGCAGCAGATCGGTGGCTTCTCCCACGACCGCCTCGATGCGTGCGTCCGGGCGGTCCACCTTGTTGACCACGAGGATCACGGGCAGCTTCGCGGCCAGCGCCTTGCGCAGCACGAAGCGGGTCTGCGGCAGGGGCCCCTCGGAGGAGTCCACCAGCAGCACCACGCCGTCGACCATCGACAGGCCGCGCTCGACCTCGCCGCCGAAGTCGGCGTGGCCGGGGGTGTCGATGACGTTGATGGTGATGCCGTCGGGCTCGCCGATCGCGGTGGCGGAGGGGCCGAGGTACCGGATCGCGGTGTTCTTGGCGAGGATGGTGATGCCCTTCTCGCGCTCCAGCTCACCCGAGTCCATCGCCCGATCGCCATGGTTGTCGCGGTCGCCGAAGGCACCGCCCTGCGTGAGCATGGCGTCGACCAGGGTGGTCTTGCCATGATCGACGTGGGCGACGATGGCGACGTTTCGCAGATCGGTGCGGTGCTGGATGGTCATACGCAGGTGCTCGTTTCAGGTTGCGCGGCGGGCGGGGACCGAGCAGCGCCCGGTCGCACAGCGAGTGCGACCCGCTCCAGGGCCCAGGTGAGTCTATCCGCCGACGGCTCTCGTGCCAGAGTGCGGGGGTGAGACCTTCGACGCCATCGCGTCAAACAAGCACCCCGCACCCGCGCGACACAGTTAGCCCGATCCAGCGCCCTCAAACATCGACAGCAGTAAACCTCGCACCTAGCTAACGACAACCAATGAAACTGCCTCTACAGTCAGGTCCGACCAAAAGCCCTCTCACCCGTTGGCGAGAAACACCCGATTATCTCCCGCCAAAACCTACCGCTTGAATGACGCCGTAACGTGATCACTTCCAGTGTCCACCGTTACGTTGAACCGAACAACCTCGCCATCCGACTGCTTCGTAAAAGTTTTTCCTACGGCCCAGGAGTTGCACACAGACTTGCCCCCATACGAACTATACTTCTGC
>JAAZLF010000688.1 GCA_012799425.1 Actinomycetales bacterium
GCCGCGGGTGGGCTGGGAGGCGATCAGCAAAGCGAGCTCGCGGTTGAGCGCCCGGGCCATGACGATCTTCTGCTGGTTGCCTCCGGACAGGGTGGAGACTGCGGCGGTCGAGGAGCCGGTGCGGATGTCGAACTCCGGGATCAGCTTCTGTGCGTTCGCCTTGATGACCTTGAGGGACATCGCCAGCGGGCTGCCGTACGGGGCGCGGTCATGCTGATCGAGCACAAGATTCTCGGCGACCGAGAAGTCGGCGACCAGGGCATCATGGGTGCGGTCCTCGGGCACGAAGCCGACACCGGTGTCGAGCACCTGCTTGGTGCTGCGGCCCACCAGCTCGCGGCCCTCGAGGGTCGCGGAGCCGTGCACGGTCTCCTGCAGTCCCAGCAGTGCCTCGGTGAGCTCCGTCTGCCCATTGCCCTGCACGCCTGCGATCGCGAGCACCTCTCCGTGGCGCACGTCGAAGGAGACGTCGTCGAGGGTGCGGATGCCGGCGGCGTCGGTGACGCGCAGATCGGTGACCTCGAGCGCGACCTCGCCGGGGTTCACCTCAGCCTTGTCCTGTGCGAGGGAGACCTGGCGCCCCACCATGAGGGAGGCGAGCTCTGCCTGGTCCGCGGAGGGATCCGCCTCCCCCACGACCTTGCCGCGACGGATCACGGTGATGCGGTCGGAGACCGCCTTGACCTCGCGGAGCTTGTGGGTGATGAACACGATCGAGGTGCCCTCGTCGCGCAGCTGACGCATGATCTCCATCAGCTCGTCAGTCTCGTGAGGGGTGAGCACGGCGGTGGGCTCGTCCAGCACGAGGACCTCGGCGCGGCGGCTGAGCGCCTTGATGATCTCGACCCGCTGCTGCGCACCGACGGGGAGGTCCTCGACCAGCGCATCCGGGTCCAGGTCGAAGCCGAATCGGGCGGAGATCTCGCGCACCAGCTTCCGAGCCGCGGCCAGGTCGAGCAGGCCGCCCTTGGTCGGCTCGTGCCCCAGCACCATGTTCTCGGCGACGGTGAAGACGGGCACCAGCATGAAGTGCTGATGGACCATGCCGATGCCGGCGCTCATCGCCTCGCCGGGATCGGAGAAGTGGACGGGCTCGCCGTCGATCACGATCTGGCCGCCGTCGGGCCGGTACAGCCCGTACAGCACGTTCATCAGGGTGGACTTGCCGGCCCCGTTCTCCCCCAGCAGGGAATGGATCTCGCCGGGTTCGACGACGAGGTCGATGGCGTCATTGGCCACGAAGGAGCCGAACGTCTTCGTGATCCCGCGCAGTTCGAGCTTCACAGCACTCGCTTCCGTCGGTGCCGGCCGAGGTCGTCGGCCGAGCGGTGTCGGGACAGGGGGCGCGGTCCCCGCCCTTCTGGGGCGGGGACCGCGCTCATCTCAGCGGATCAGGCGGCCTCGGGCGAGCCCTCGGACTCGACGACCACGGTGCCGTCGATGATCTCCTGCTTGAGGCTCTCCAGCTCCTCGTCGAGCTCTGCAGGGACCTCGTCCTCGAAGTCGTGGTACGGGGCCAGCCCCACGCCGCCGTTCTCGAGGGTGCCGACGTACGGGGTGCCGTCGAACTCGCCGCCGGCAGCACCGGTGATGACGTCCTCGACGCCCACGGTCATCTCCTTCATGA
>JAAZLF010000689.1 GCA_012799425.1 Actinomycetales bacterium
CGATCGACAGCTACGAGGACGCCCAGTACCTGGTGCTCGCCACCGAGTCCGGGCTGGTCAAGAAGACGGCGATGACCGCGTTCGACTCCAACCGCACCGGCGGCATCATCGCCATCAACCTGCGCGACATCGATGGGCCCGACGGCCCCCAGCCGGACCGTGTGATCGCCGCCCGCGCCATCAACAGCGACGACCAGATCCTGCTGGTCTCCCGCAACGGCCAGTCCGTGCGGATGCCCGCCGACGACGACACCCTGCGCCCGACGGGCCGCGCCACCAGCGGCGTGACCGGCATGAAGTTCCGTCACGATGATCAGCTGCTCGCGATGGACGTGATCGGCCCGGACACCTTCGTGGTCACCGTGACCGATGGCGGCTTCGCCAAGCGCACCGGCGTCGACGAGTACCGGCTGCAGGGCCGCGGCGGTCTGGGCATCCGGGTCGCGAAGCTGCCCGACGACCGCGGCCACCTGGTGGGCGCCGCCGTCGTCGAGGAGTCCGACGAGCTGCTGGTGGTGATGGAGCGCGGACGCGTGGTCCGCTCCAAGGTCGCCGAGGTGCCGGCCAAGGGCCGCACCACCATGGGCGTGGTGTTCGCCAAGCCCGACAAGGGAGACCGCATCCTGCTGGTCACCACCGGGCAGGAGTCCGAGGTCGACGAGGAGGAGGCGGAGGCCCCGGAGATCGCCGAGACAGAACCGGCGGCCGGCGAAGGCGAGGAAGCTGTGGAGATCTCCGCAGAGGCCGGGTCGCAGGGCGATTCCGGGCGGAGCGATGCTCTAGGCTCTGACGAGTCCGACCAGTCGTCCCCGGGCGACGCCGACGCGAACCAGGAGTGATCCGTGAGCACCAGTGACTCCAAGACTGCGACCGGGTCCGCCGACCCGGCGGAGTCCACGACGAAGCTCCCGGCGTTCGACAGCGGCTCCTCCCCGGCGGAGCCCGCGATGGGCTCCGGCCGCGGCTCCGCGGCCAAGGGCGCCAGCCGCAGCCCTCAGAAGACCACCGGCCCTGTCAGCCCCGTCGACGGAGAGCGTCGCGGCCCCCGCCGCGTGCGGCTCACCCTCGCCCGCCTGGACCCGTTCTCGGTGATGAAGCTGTCCTTCCTGGCCGCGATCGCCATCGGCATCGCGACCGTGATCGCGGTGATCCTGTTGTGGAACCTGGTCGAGGCGATCGGCCTGTGGAGCCAGATCGACCAGCTGGGCCGGGACCTCAACAACGGCAACCAGCTGCCGTTCATGGAGTTCTTCAGCTTCTCGAAGATGACCAGCTACGCCACCATCGTCGCGGTGGTGAACGTCGTGATCATCACCGCGCTCGGCACCCTGCTGGCCTTCCTGTACAACCTCGTCGCCGCTCTGCTGGGCGGACTGAAGATGACCTTCACCGACGAGTGAGCCCCACGATGCACGCCGCCGGACGCCCCTGACGTCCGGCGGCGTCGTCATCTCCGGCCACCGGAGGCGGTGGGCCGCTGTGCCCGGGTGCCCGGGCGCCGTTGTGAGGGGAACTGCAGCCCGAGTCGTGGGTTCGGGACGTCAGGAGGCCCTCGCAGTGCACCGAAGTCACGGCTGGGCGAGCGGTGAGGCACAGATGTCACGACTGGGTGGCGTCACGGGTGCCACGGGTGCCACGGGTGCGGGGGCGGGGGCCGCAGCGGGCTCGGTGCGGGCCCAGTTATGCGCCGTGACGACCGGTCCCGTCGCCCACACCGGTCTTCACGGCGCAAAACGTGGCCGCAGCGGCGCAGCGAGGGGCGCACGGCTGGCTGGGCCGCAGCGCCGCAGCGAGGGGCGCAGGGTTGGCTGGGCCGCAGCGCCGCAGCGCCGGCCGGGGGGGGCAGAGCCCGGCCTGTGCCGGGCGTCAGCCGGCCTGGATCTCGGTGATGTCCGCGATCCGTGCCTCGAGGTGGGCCAGTGCGGCGTCGGCGGGCACCGTGGCGGCGACGCCGTGGGCTCCGGCACCGAGCGAGATGAGGCGCGCCGGGTCACCCGAGAGCGAGGCGTCCGCGATCACCGGCCAGGCCGTGGTCGCGCCGAAGGGCGTGATGGTGCCGCGCTCATAACCGGTCGCCTCCTTCGCCACGTCCTTGTCCGGCATCGACAGGCGGCTCACCTCCAGCAGCGCCCGCAGCTTCGGCCAGGCGATCTCCCGATCGCCCGGCACCAGCACGAAGAGGAAGTCACCTGCGGCGCGCCGCACCACGAGGGTCTTGATGAGGTCCCGCGGGGCCACGCCGCGGGCGGCCGCTGCCTCGGCAAGGGAACCCGCACGGCCGTGGCGGGTGATCTCGTACGTCAGACCCGAGGCCTCCAGGGCATCGATGGCACGCTGCTCGCTCATGGCCCCAGCGTATGCCCGGGACGCCCCGGGCAGCGGGTGAGAGCCCCCGCGGAAGCCTGGGGCGGCAGGGCCCGCCTCGTTATGGTCGAGGGATGCCCGCCACCACGACCGCTGCACCCGCACGCCCCGACGCTCCCGAGCACTACCCCTGGGTGGGGCCCGCAGTGCGCTCCGCGCTGCTGCTGAGCACCGGGATCGTGGATCTCGACCCGCCGGGCGGCGCGGACGCCCCGAGCGAGGAGCTCGATCGTGCGCTCGTGGACACCGCGGCGATCGAGCAGGCCCTGGAGGCGGAGGGCGTGGCACCGCTGTCCGAGCGCACCCTCGTCGTCGCCGTCGGCTCGAACCAGACCCCGCAGACCATCGCCCGCAAATACCGCCGCTCGGGCCGTGAGCTCTCCGTGGCCACGCCGTTCGTGCGCTGCACGGTCCACGGCCTGGCCGTCGGCCACGTCGCCCACATCGCAGCGCCCGGCTACGTGCCTGCGGCCCCCTACCGGGCCGAGGGGGAGCGGATGGAGCTGGTGGCGACCTGGTTCGATCAGGAGCAGCTCGCCGTGGTGGACGAGACGGAACCGAACTACGACCGCCTCCGGCTGTCTGCTGACGAGGTCCCGCTCACCCTCGCGACCGGGGAGCGGCCCGCGCACTTCGATGTCTATGCCTCCCGCTGGGGCGTGCTCACCGATCGGGAGCAGCCGATCCCGCTGCGTCATCGGCAGCAGGAGCTGTTCGATGAGCTGGTGGGGCTCACGGATTCCCCTCTGACCCGCGGGGATGCCGCCGAGGTGTGCGCCTCTCTGGCAGGCGACCCCGAGGCGCTGCATCGTCTGGTCACCGAGCACGGACTGTCCGTCGAGGACGGCCTGCCCCGTTGACCGCCCGCGCTCACACCACGGTGCACCGCACCGAGTGCCAGCCGCTGGCGCCGTTCGGGACCGGGTCGGCGCGCTCCTCGGTCTGGACCTCGCCCTCGCCGTCGACGGCGCGCACCGTCACGCTGTGCTCGCCGGCCTCCGCCTCCTCCCAGCGCAGCGACCACTGGCTCCAGGTGTCAGCGGAGACCTCCGCCGCGAGCTCGGCGTCGCGCCAGTCGCCGTCGTCGATCCGCACCTGGACCGCGGAGATCCCGCGCTGCTGAGCCCAGGCGGTGCCGCCCAGCATCACGGCGCCTTCGGCGTCCGGCCGCAGATCGGCGAAGGAGCGGGGGACATCGATCCGGGAGGCGATCTTGATCGGGCCCCGATCCGACCAGCCGCGGGTGGTCCAGTAGGCGACGTCGTCCGCGAACCGCGTGACCTTCAGCTCGGTGAGCCACTTCGTGGCCGAGACGTAGCCGTACAGGCCCGGGACCACCATCCGCACCGGATAGCCGTGCTGCGCCGGCAGCGGTTCACCGTTCATGCCCACCGCGATCAGGGAGTCGCGCGCATCGGTGAGCGCCTCGAGCGGGGTCGACGCCGTGAACCCGTCGATCGAGCGGGACAGCACCATGTCCGCCCCGGACGTGACCCCTACCCGCTCCAGCAGTGTCCGCACCGGCACCCCGAGCCACACCGCATTGCCGGCCAGATCCCCGCCGACGCCGTTGGAGACGCAGGTCAGCGTCAGGTTCGTCTCGATCATCGGCTCTGCCAGCAGCTCCTCGAAGCTCAGCTCGAGCTCCCGGTCCACAAGCCCGTGGATCCGCAGCCGCCACGTGGTCGGGTCCACGCGCGGCACGGCCAGGGCGGTGTCGATGCGGTAGAAGTCCGCGTTGGGCGTGACGAACGGCGGCATCCCCTCGAGGTCCACCTGGGCGGCCTCGGGGATCGGCGGAGCGGAGGTGCGCGGCGCGGGCAGCACGAACTGCGCCGCACGGCGGGCGGCCTCCCGGCTCGCGTTCACGCCGCGGGCGGTGGCGGCACCGATCAGCGCGAGAGCTCCCACGGCGCCCACGCCCAGCAGCGAGCGACGCCTGGTCCAGCGGGCCCCGGCCCCCTCGTGGACCG
>JAAZLF010000690.1 GCA_012799425.1 Actinomycetales bacterium
CCGCCTCCGCCTGGTAGGGCCGCAGCTGCCAGTCGTCCTCGCGCAGCGAGATCGGATGGGCCTCGCCGTCGACGAAGCCGGCATGGTCCTCCGCCGGCCAGCCGAGCTTCAGCAGCGCCTGCTTCAGCGCGCCGCGCTGCGAGGGGTGGACCACCACGGTCGACTCATCGAGGCGCGCGCCCAGCATGCCCTGGATGCGCTTAGTGCGCGCGACCTCCTCGAGCACCGCTCGGTCCAGGGCATGCAGCACCAGCCCATGCGCCGGGTCGGAGCGCAGTCGGAGCCGGCCGTAGCGGTCCATCGTGTCCGCCACGTCGATCAGCAGCGAGTGCGGCACCGGGTAGCGCGAGTGGTCCACGAGCGCCGCGACCACCGATTCCGCGTCATAGCCGGCGGCGCGCGCGTTCCACAGGCCGAGGTCGGTGATGCGGTAGGTGTGCACGTGCTCTGGGGCGCGCTCGAGCTCCGCGAAGGCGGCGATCGCGATCCGTGCGGTCTGCGCCGCGGGGTGGTCGACCTCGAGCAGGAGGGACTTGTCGCTCTGGACGATGAGGGGGCCGTCGGTCATCCGCCCAGGCTACGCCGCGCGGCTCAGGCCTTGGCGGGCTCCGGGAGTCGGCGACCGTTCAGGCGCTCGTACAGGCCCAGCTCGAACAGCATCATGAACGGCGTGAGCACCAGGACGCCGACGATGATCGTGGAGCCGATCGAGGCGGCGATCATGAGGACCAGGTAGCCGACGATCGCGGTGCCGAGGTTGTTCTTCACCAGCGTGAAGCTCTCCTTCAGCGCCTCCACCGGGGAGGCGCCCCGAATCGCGGCGGGCACAGAGAACATGAACAGCACCGCCGCGATGAGGCCGGGGATGTAGAGCAGCAGCATGCCGACGAGAACGATCGCCGCGTACAGCAGCGCGGTGAGGATCACCCGCATCGGGCCGACCATCGCCTGACCGAGCGTCGGGCGACCGCCCTCGCGGACGATCTCGGCGGCCCGCGCAGAGCCGGACTGCCACACCAGCGCGAACGGCATCGCCACCAGCATCGCGGCGAGGAGCACCCCGTACAGGGCCAGCACGCCGAGGAGCTCGTCCGAGTCCGAGGAGTACGGATCCCCCATGACAGCGATCATCGCGGCGATGCCGCCGACGAAGCCCCCGCCGATGATCAGCAGATAGATCGCGCAGTAGATGAGCCCGCTGACCAGGTAGGTCACGGGGTTCCGCAGCAGGGCGACGCCGGAGAAGCTCAGCGCCGCGCCGAGATCCGCGGCGAGGTCGGTCCCGGGGGCGGGCCCCGAGGCCGCACCCTGCCCGGGGGCGGCGGCATCAGCGGGAGCCCAGGAGCGCTGCGGAGCGGGAGAGGGGGCACCGGGCGCCGCCTGCGGTGCGGCCGGCTGCCCCCACTGTCCCTGGGCTCCGGGAGAGGGGTAGGAGGACGGATCGTGCGGAGGGATGGTCATCTGCTGCTGATCTCCGGGTGCGCAGGCGGACAGTACGGTCCCACGGTACGCGGTGGAGGAGGGCTTCCGGGGCCCGCGTCAGGAGGCGATGCCTCCCCTGGGGCGGCAAGCCCTGGCACGCCTGACGGCGATCGGGCTGTGTTCACTAGGATGGGGCGGCGATGGGCCGGCCCGTCCGCCGAGGATCTCGGTGCTGCGTCCCGGTCCGGCTCGACAGTCACCTGATCTGAGGAGAACCATGGCTAGCTTCACTCCGTCCCCCGCTGATGTGGCGGACATCGGCGTCACCGGTATGGCGGTGATGGGCTCCAACCTGGCCCGCAACCTCGCCCGCAACGGCTTCAAGGTCGCTATCCACAACCGCAGCGTCGGCAAGACGGAGAAGGTCATCGCGGATCACGGCGGCGACGGCGAGTTCTACCCCTCGGAGTCCCTGGCCGACTTCGTCAGCTCCCTCCAGAAGCCGCGCGTGGCGATCATCATGGTCAAGGCCGGCGGCCCCACCGACGCGGTGATCGATGAGCTCGCCGGCCTGATGGAGACCGGCGACATCATCGTCGACGCCGGCAACGCCCTGTTCACCGACACCCGTCGCCGTGAGGCCGCACTGCGTGAGAAGGGCCTGCACTTCGTGGGCACCGGTGTCTCCGGTGGCGAGGAGGGCGCCCTGAACGGTCCCTCGATCATGCCCGGCGGCACCAAGGAGTCCTACGACCGCCTCGGCCCCATGTTCGAGAAGATCTCCGCCAAGGCCGAGGACGGCGCACCCTGCTGCGTGCACGTCGGTGCCGACGGCGCAGGCCACTTCGTGAAGATGGTGCACAACGGCATCGAGTACGCGGACATGCAGGTCATCTCCGAGGCCTACGACATGATGTCCAAGGCCCTGGGCATGGACGCCTCCGCCATCGGCGACGTGTTCGACGAGTGGAACAAGGGCGACCTGGAGTCCTTCCTCATCGAGATCACCGCCGAGGTGCTGCGCCACAAGGACGCCACCTCCGGCAAGCCCTTCGTGGATGTCATCCTCGACCAGGCCGCCCAGAAGGGCACCGGCGCCTGGACCGTCAAGACCGCCCTGGACCTCGGCGTCCCGGTGACCGGCATCGCCGAGGCGACCTTCGCCCGCTCCATCTCCGGCGGCACCCCGCAGCGCGAGGCCGCCCGCGGCGTCCTCCCCGGTGAGGAGCAGGCGCTCGAGATCGCCGATCCGAAGCAGTTCATCGACGATCTCCAGAAGGCGCTCTACGCCGCGAAGCTGGTCTCCTACTCGCAGGGCTTCGACGAGATCGCCGCCGGCGCCGAGGAGTTCGACTGGGACATCTCGCTCGGCGACATGGCCCGCATCTGGCGCGAGGGCTGCATCATCCGTGCACGCTTCCTCGACCGCATCACCGAGGCCTACTCGCGCAACCCGGAGCTGTCGCTGCTGCTGAGCGACGAGTACTTCACCACCGAGATCGCCAAGTGCATCCCGGCATGGCGCCGCATCGTGGCCTTCGCGGCCGCGAGCGGCTACCCGGTCCCGGTGTTCGCCTCGACCCTGTCCTACTACGACTCGGTCCGCGCCGAGCGCCTCCCGGCCGCCCTGGTCCAGGCCCAGCGCGACTACTTCGGTGCGCACACCTACAAGCGCGTCGACGCCGAGGGCACCTTCCACGTCGAGTGGACCGAGGACCGCCGCGAGACGAAGCAGGACTGAGCCTGAGCACGAGGAAGGCCCCGGACCAGCAGGTCCGGGGCCTTCCTCGATGTCGGTGACGCGGTCACATGCCGCTGGACACCGCTGCGCCGATGAGGATCGCGTAGATGATGCCGATGATCACGTAGCCGCTTGGCCGGTGGCATAAAAGCTCTGGGTGCCGTGCTCTGCTCCGGCGCTACGTCCCGGTGGAGGCCCGCCAGGGACCCGAGTCGGGCATGGTCCCGCTGTCTATCGATCGTGACAGGTGTGCTTTCACGCGTTCGAAAGACCGACACTCAGCTACGATGTGGTCGATGCACAGCTGATGCACAAGAAGAGATGTATCGGCTCACACTTCTACTCGGGGGCGCAAAATGACCCAACAGTTCCACGATCCTCAGCAAGCAACTGGCTCGGCGCCGTCGGCTGGCGGCAGTGCACCGAGCCCCAATGCCGTTCCCGCGTCTTCCGCGCCCGGAGTGGTGGGCGTTGGTTCCGTCGCCGGTCAGGTTGCGGAATACATCGAGATTCCGGGCAAGGGCGCCGTGAAGATGGCCTCGATGACTCAGCGGCTCATCGCTCGCGTGCTTGATGGGGTGGTTCTAGGTATCGCGTTGGGTATCTTCATGGGGATCGCGATCGCCGTGATAGCCGGCGCGGCATCCGTGGATGACGGGAGCGGCGGGGCTGCGGCCGTCGGGCTGCTCGGATTCCTCGGCCTCATGACTCTGGCGATGGTCCTGGTCTACGCGTATGAAGCGGTCATGATCGGCTTCTGGGGCGCCACGGTCGGGAAGATGATCATGAAGGTCAAGGTGGTCAAGCCTCGGAACGGCGAGGTCCCGGGTATTGGGTCGGGCCTGGTTCGTTATCTTATTCCGGGCATCTGCGCGCTGATTCCGTTCGTCGGCTGGCTCGGCACGCTCGCTTGCTACGTCTCACCTACGTTCGACAACAGCGGCCGTCGGCAGGGGTGGCACGACAAGGTCGCGAATACGATTGTCGTGACCACGGCAGCCTGAACGCCTCGAGGCGAGCTTGAGCGGTGTCGTCCCAAGGGGACGGCACCGCTCTTCTTCATAGAGCATTGCGTACCTGGGCACTGGCCCGAATCCGAGGAGAGGAGCTGTGCTCAGCCGAGGGTCACGCGATGGACGAGCACGGTGAACTCCTCGTCGCGCCCGGCCTCGCGCGCTCTCAGGCGTCCTCCCTCGAGCGAGAGCGGGATCGCCTGTCTGACCTCCACGCCGCCGCGCCCGTCGACGATGCCGAGCGGGATCTCCTCGCCGCGGGAGATCGCATCCAGCAGGCGGTCGGTGAGCGAGAGGTCGGTGGCGCCCTCCTCCGCGGCGCGCAGCCTGGCGACCGCTTCCGCTGGAGGCAGGCGCAGGTCGGGTCCGTCGATCGTCACCAGATCGGAGTCGACAGGGCCACCGTGCAGCGAGTGGGTCAGTTCGTCGGGGACCGGGCGGCCGTCGGCTCCCACTGCCAGTGGTGCCAGTCCCGCCTGGCGCGAGACCTGCAGGGCGAAGCCCGGGTCCGAGAGGGTGACGGCGACGGTCGGGGCCAGGCGGTGCAGGTCCAGGGGCCTGGCCTCCGGGGCGACCTGCAGCAGATCCAGCACCTCCGTCTCAGCGGTGAGAACGGTCGTGGCGCGGGAGATCTGCACCCGGCCGTGGCGGCGCTGCTCGTCGCGCAAGAGGTAGGTCAGGGCCTGGGGGACGGGGGAGCGGGAGGTCGCCTCGAGCAGGGCCAGCAGGCTCTCGGCGTCGCGGCCGTCGCCGAGGGCGCGCCGCACCGTGGCCGTGGTGAAGCGGAGGGTCAGAGCCCCTCCGCGGGAGACCACCTCGGTCCAGTCCAGCAGCGGCAGCAGGCGCTCGGCGGGACGGCCGGGGACGACGACGGTGAGGTCCGCATCCAGGAGCACCTCCTGGACAGGCGGTGGTGCCTTCCCCTCCAGCGCGGTGGCGAGGCGGGCGTCCGCCCTGGTGATCTCCTCGTCCAGGGCGAGCACCAGCTCGTGGCCCAGGTCGGTGAGGGCGCCGCCGTCCAGCAGGCCCAGCGCCTGACCTTCTACCAGCAGCGCGGAGGTCTCCTCCCGGATCACCTCTGCGGGCACCAGCGGAAACGCCCAAGCCAGCGCTGCGGCCAGCGACTCCTCGCTCGCGTCGATCCCGGGCGTGGTGCGCAGCAGGCGCAGGAGGCTGCCGCGCCGGGTGCGGACCCCATCGCGTCGCGTCATCTCCGACAGCAGCGAGCGGCCGGTCCCGGCGGCGTCCGGGGTGCCCACCACCGCGGCCAGGTGATGGCCCCGGGCCCAGGCCAGCGCCAGCTCTGCCCACCGCAGCTCCGCCGAGAGCCGGCGGTGGGCGTCCCAGTCCGCGGTGGGATGCCACTCCTGACCATCATGGCCGATCAGACCCGCCTGCCAGGCGGACTGCAGGACGGTCGCATAGGTGAGCAGCGGGGCCCCCGCTCTCTCGGCGAGCCGGCGCAGGTCCCGCTGGGGGAGCCCCCCGCGGCGCAGCACGCCCGGCGGATCCTCGTCGAAGCCGCGCACGGTGCCCAGCAGTCGCAGCGCCTCGAAGGCGCGGTCGACGGACTGGGCGGTGCGGGATCCCGGGATCCGCTCGCTGAGCGCGGGGCCGTCGGGGCAGGGGCGCTGTGCCGTGTGGGTGCGGCGCACCCTGCCCTCCCGCAGGGCGAGCTGGACGGTGCGGGGGATGTGCAGGGCGCCTCCGTCTCCGTCGGCCATGACGATCCCGGCGGCCAGCAGGTCCGAGGCGAGGCGCCCGCTCCCGGAGACCGCGCTGGGACCCCAGGCGAGCGTCTCGAGGACCTCCGGGAGGGAGCTGCGGGCCCGCTCGACCCGCTGTCGCGCCTCCTGCGCGGAGGGGTCCTCGGGCGTGGGGGCGGCGAGCCCGGCCGGGGTGCGCAGCCCTTCGCGCAGCGGGCGGATCAGGTGCAGCTCGTCCTGTCCCCAGACCACGGCGAGGGTGATCAGCCGTTCCAGGCCGGCCGCGATCGTGGCGGGCTCGGCGGAGACGGCGGCCGCCAGCTGCGCGGGGGAGGCGCCGTCCTCGAGCACCGCGAGGGCCTCGACCAGATGCAGCTCCGGGAGGGTCAGCGCCTCCAGGGCCCGGCGGGCGGAGGTGGGACCCG
>JAAZLF010000691.1 GCA_012799425.1 Actinomycetales bacterium
CGCCGAGGCCGTCGCCGAGGCGTACACGGGCATCGGCGAGGACCTCGCCGCCCGCGGCATCCACGTCGCCCTCTCCCCCGTCGCGGACGTCGTCGATCCTGCTCTCGGCGAGGCGAACGAGCCTGTCGGGGGCCTCAGTCGCGGCTTCGGCACGGACCCCTCGCTGGTGGGCGAGTGCGTCGTCGAGGCGACGGAGGCGCTCGCCGCGCAGGGCGTCGGTGCGACCCTCAAGCACTTCCCCGGGCTGGGCAGGGTCGAGCAGAACACGGACTTCTCCGCCGAGGGGATCGAGGACGAGATCACCGGGCCCGAGGATCCCTTCCTCGAGTCGTTCCGCGCCGGGATCGAGGCGGGCGCACCGCTGGTGATGATGTCCTCGGCGATCTATCCGCGGCTCGAGCCGGACGTGCCGGCGATGTTCTCCTCCGAGGCGATCGAGGACCTGCTGCGCGGGCGCCTCGGCTTCGAGGGCCTCGTGGTCACCGACGACATCGGCGCCGCGAAGGCCGTCGCCGGCGTTCCGGTCCCCGAGCGGGCCACGCGCCTGCTCGAAGCGGGAGGGGACGTGGTGCTCACGGCCGATCCGTCCCTGACCGGCGAGCTGGTCGACGCGATCCAGGAGTGGGCCTCGCGCGGCGAGGAGCAGGCGCGGAGGGTGCGGGAGTCCGCCGGTCGGATGCTCGCGCTCAAGGAGCGCCTGGGACTGCTGGAGATCTGAGCCCCGGGCCGCGCGGTCCCTTCCCGGTCAGTCCTTGTCGAGCGTTATGAGGTGGTTGACCGGGCCGTGGCCGCCCTCGTGCCGTGCGAGCCGCCAGTCCTGCGCGTTCTCGGTCGCGCTGGCCACGAACTCCCGGGCCGAGGCGACGATCGTGACCATGTCGTCGTCGGTTCCCGCCTCGCCGATCTCGCCCAGCTCCCCGGCGCGGTCGAACTCGGCGATGCGCGCCAGCTGGGCCGCGATCGCGGCCGAGAGCGTCGTGCCGGCACCGCGCACGCGCCGGCCGGGCACCCGCTGAGCCCGCAGCAGATCGGTGCCGCCGTCGTGGACCAGCACGTCGACCACATCCTCCCCCTCGAGGCGGCCACCGGTGATCAGCACCGAGCGCGGACCCTTCGCCTGCAGCGCGAGCGCCTGCTCGCGGATCTCGTCGATCGAGGTCGCGAGTGGACGCCCCAGCAGCTGTGCGGCCTCGGCCATGTTCGGGGTGAGCACGTCGACCAGGGGCAGCAGCTCCTTCTCGAGCGCCGCCGCGCCTTCCGCGGTGATCAGCGGTGTGCCGTCCGCGCCGACCATCACCGGGTCCAGCACGATCGCGCCCAGGCTCTTGCGATGGGCCCGCACCGCCGCCGCCACGGCCGAGACCGCGGCCGCGCTGCCCAGCGCCCCGATCTTCGTGGCGTCGAGCCGGAGATCCGCCGCGACCGCCTCGACCTGCTCGCGCACGATGTCCCCCGGTAGCGGGTGCGTGCCGCGCACGCCGGCGGCGGTGACGACGGTGATCATGGTGACGGCGCTCGCCCCGTAGACGCCCAGCGCCGTGAACGTCTTCAGGTCCGCCTGGATGCCTGCGGCTCCGTCGGTCTCCGAGGCGGCGATGGTCAGGACGAGGGGCGGGCGCATGCGGTCTCCATCTCTCGGCGGTCCCCGGCTCCGGCGGGCGCGGGCGGGAGGGCCGGGCGTCGGCCCGGTTCCGTGAGCGGAGAGTACCAATCGCGTCTGGCATCTCTATCCTGTATCCAGGCGCGGGGCGCCGCGCATGCGAGAATCACCCGGGGCAGAGGCACCGGCGGCCCCGCAGGGGGCACGGGAGCATGGTGCCGGGGAGGTGTCGATGGATCAGCACAGGGGCGAGGAGCCGCAGCCGGGCTCCGGCCTGCCCGATTTCTCCTCCCCCTCCTCGGACGGCCTCCCGGACCTCGATGCCGAGCGGAGTCCGGTCACCCTCGGCGAGCCGAGCGAGCGGACCCTGCGCCGCAACCGCACCACGATGCTGGCTGTCATCGGCGGTGCCGTGGTGGTGCTCGCCGTGATCGCGCTGGTCCTGTCGCAGACGGTCTTCCGCTCCGTGCTCGAGGAGCCCGGCCCCACCGCGTACCAGACCGGTCAGCGCTCCGCGGAGGGGCAGTCGGAGTATGTGCCGGATCCGGAGGACCCCGACATCGCTCCGCCCCCGCCGATCTTCACCCAGGCGCCCACCACCGACTGCACGGTGCCGCAGAACACTCCTCCGCCGCAGCCCTCCGGTCCGGGGATGGTGCGCGGGGGCGGGCTGGAGTACACCAACCCCGACGGATGGGGCGACGGCTGGGTGGCCCACTCCCTGCCCTACCTCACCGACGTCGGTGCGGACTCCCGCCTGGTCGAGGGCAGCTGGTACAGCGTGGTCAACCTCGGCCGGGTCCAGTTCTCCGAGGAGGAGGGCGGCTATCCGGGTCTCGAGGCCGCGGCCGTCGCGATCTTCCAGTGCTACGCCACCACCTCCGGGGTGCTGTCCCATTTCGGCGAGAACCCCGAGGTCACCGACTACCGCTCGGAGGTCATGAGCGTCGACGGGACCGCCGCCTGGATCGTGCAGGCCACCTACCATTTCGAGGATCCCGACATGCTCGAGAGCTCGAGCGCCTCGATCGTCACGTCGATCGTCGTCGAGACCCCGAACGGGCCCAGCGCCCTGGCCAGCGACGTCGCTGCCGATCAGCCCGAGCATGCCCAGAACCTCGAGGACATCATCGCCAGCCTCGACGTCATCGAGTGACGCCGGGGCCGGATCACCACCGCTGAAGGAGCCGCCGTGCACACCGGACCGCAGTACACCTCCACCCAGCCGCAGCCCGGCGGGGGCGGCGGGAGAGGGACTGCTCTGCTGCTGGGAGGGATCGCGTTCGCCGTGGTCTTCCTGTTGATCGTGAGCGTCACGATCGGCTATCTGGTGCTGCGGCCCGGGAGCTCGACCTCGGCCTCCGAGACCTCGTCCGCGACCAGCGCCTCCCCCGCGCAGACCGAGAGCTCCTCGCCGGAGGAGACGGGGACCTCCACGCCCACGGATGTCGAGGCGGAGCGCTGCTGGAGTCCTGAACGCCACGAGCGCACGTCCACGAACCCCTCCGGCAAGCTGCGCGGCGGCGGCCTGCAGTTCATCCCGCCGCCCGTCTACGACGCCAGATCGGTCCCGATCGGGGCGAGCTTCTCCAACGATCTGCAGGGGGCGCAGGGGCTGGTCGAGGACAGCTGGTACTCGAACGCGTTCGTGGGCGCCGTCGAATGGCAGCCCGGCCTCGAGTACCCCGGCGCGGAGGTCGCCTCGTCGACGATCGTCAACTGCTTCTACTCCGCGAACATCTGGGGCGACACCAAGGGCCGCTCCCTGGACGACGTCGTGACCGAGCCGGTGACCGTCGCCGGGATGCCCGGCTACCGCACCACCGGCATCGTCAACTTCGCCCACGCCCCGATGGAGCGGACCTCGGCGAGCGAGCTCATGGCGGTGGTCCTCGAGACGCCGCAGGGTCCCAGCGTGTTCATGACCGAGACCGCAGTCGGGGTCGAGGAGCACGAGGACGCTGCCGACGAGGCCTACGCGTCGCTGACCGGGATCTCCTGAGCTCCGGGATCTCCTGAGCCGCAGGAGCCTGGCTCAGACCACGGCGGAGGCGAGCCGGCACAGGTTGTCGACCACCTGCATCGGCAGCGGGCGCTGCTGCCACTCCTCGAGGGTGAGGCGGCGGCTGCGCTCCCGGTAGGTCCCCTCCACCTCGCGCATCTTCTCCATGAAGTCGGTGCCGCCGATCATCAGCGAGCACTCCATCTGCAGCAGGAACGAGCGGATGTCCATGTTCGAGGAGCCGATCACCGTCACCGAGTCGTCGATGGTCACGTGCTTGGCGTGCAGGATCGTCGGGGCGCGGTAGAGCCAGATCGTCACCCCGGCCTCCAGCAGCACCGAGTAGTAGGAGCGCTGTGCGTGGGAGACCAGGAACTGGTCGCCGATCTCGGAGACGAAGAGCTCGACCTCGACACCGCGCCGTGCGGCGGTGATCAGGGCCGCGAGCATCGACTCATCGGGCACGAAGTAGGGCGAGACCGCGACGATGCGGCGGGTGGCGGAGTAGAACAGCTGGTTGAACAGCGCCAGGTTGTTCTCCGCGACGAAGCCC
>JAAZLF010000067.1 GCA_012799425.1 Actinomycetales bacterium
GGGGGGCGGGGTGGGGCCGACGGGCTGCGATGCGGCGTCGGGCGCGGGCGCGAAAGGGTCGGGGAAGCGGCTGCTTCCCGTGCTCGGCCGCTCGGCCGACGGATCGTGTCCTGCGCTCACCGGGTCCCGCTGTCCTCCTCGAGGGGTGGACGAGACCGGCACGAAGCGGAGAGGAGCAGTGCGACGACCGCTCCGCACACCGTGCGCGCCCCGTCCTGGGCGTGCCGAAAGGCTATCGCGAGGGACTGGACATCGCCCGAGGATTCGCCGGGCGCGAACTCACCCCTGCGCCACCGCCTCCCAGGACCGTGACGCCGCCGAGCGCACGATCGCCTCGCAGACCTCCGCTGCGGCGAGCCCGTCGGCCGCGCTCGGTGCCAGGTGCGTGCCGCGCGTGACATCCGAGAGGAAGGCTGCGGCCTCGATGGTCTTGAGGTCATCGAAGCTCATCGGGATCCCGGGCCCGGGCTGGAAGCGGGCGTAGTCGCCGTGGCCGGGCGCGGCGAGCACCGTGGTGTAGCCGTGTTCCGTGCCGCCCTCGCCGATCATCACCTCGAACTTGTTCATTCGGGTGAAGGACCAGCGTGCCGAGCCCTCGGTGCCGAACACCTCCAGCGCGTAGTCGCTGCGATGGCCGCGCGCCACCCGCGAGGATTCGAGCGTGGCATGCGCCCCGCCCGACAGCCGGCCCAGCGCCGCGACCCAGTCCTCGTTCAGCACCGGTCCGCGCTCCTCGCCCACCTCGAAGCCGCCGTGGCCCACCCCGAGGCTGGTGGGGATCGGGCGCTCCGGGATGAATACGTCCGAGGTGGCGGTGGCCTCGAGATCCAGGCCTGGATCGCCGCCGTGGCCGACGGCACCTTCGTCGCGCCCCGCTCCGCGACCGCCTGGGACGGCTACGTCGCCGCAGCGGTGTGCCAGGCCGCCGAGCACTCCCTCACGGCCGACGGGCCGGTTCCGGTGCAGCTGCTCGAGCGTCCGAGCTGATCCGCCTGCCCGTATCCTCGGGACAGATCCGCGGCGAGGCGGATCTGCCCCGCCGCCATCGCGCAGCACCGCCTTCGCGGGCGGGACGATCTGAAGGAGATCACCGTGGACCCTGACGCCACCCCGGCCGGCAACGGCCCGATCACCCTCGACCTCACGGTGGAGCGTGGCAGCCAGACCCCGCTGTACCTGCAGCTCGCCACCGGCATCGAGGAGGCGATCCGCAGCGGCGTGCTCACCCCCGGCAGCCGGCTCGAGAACGAGCTCGCGCTGTCGAAGCGTCTGCGCCTGTCCCGGCCGACGGTGCGGCAGGGCATCCAGGAGCTCGTGGACAAGGGCATGCTGGTGCGCAAGCGCGGCGTGGGCACCCAGGTGGTGCAGGCACCGGTCAACCGCCAGGTGGCCCTGACCTCGCTGTACGACGATCTGCAGGCCGCCGGCAAAGCTCCGCGCACCGAGATCGTCGAGTACCGCATCGGCCGCCCCTCGCCCGAGGCGGTGGACCGCCTCCAGCTCGCCCCGGGGGAGCAGGTGCTCGACCTGATCCGGGTGCGCTACGCGGATGATGAGCCGCTCGCGGTCATGCGCAACACGATCCCCGAGCGGATCGCCCCCACCCGCGCGGCCCTCGCCGCCTCCGGCCTCTACGCGTGTCTGCGGGACGCCGGCATCTCGACGGTGCTCGCGCACGAGCGGATCGGAGCCACGGTCGCGGACGAGGAGCACGCCGAGCTGCTCGGCGAGCAGGTCGGCGCGGCGCTGCTGACCATGGAGCGCAAGTCCTTCGCGAACGACGGCACCGTGGTCGAGTTCGGGTACCACGTCTACCGCGCCTCGCGGTACTCCTTCGAGGTCACGCTCGTCGACTCCTGAGGCGCCGGCCCCTGACCGGCCTCGGGAGTCCCTGCCTCACTGCGCGGGCGGCTCTCCCTCGTGCAGCAGCCAGGACTCGACGCCCGCGACGTGCGCGGCGGAGTAGGTGCGGGCGAGGTCCGCGCGGCCGGCGCGGAGCGCATCAAGGATGCGGCGGTGCTCGGCGAGGGTGCGGTCGACGGCGGAGTCATCGGTCAGCCCGCGCCACACCCGGGCCCGCGCGGTGGAGCTCGCGAGGCTGTCCAGCAGCGTGCTGAGGTAGTCGTTGGGGCAGCGATGGTTGATCAGGCGGTGGAAGGCGATGTCCGCCTCGACCAGCTCCTCGATCCCCGAGCTCGCGTCGAGGTCCGCCATGGTGCGCTCGAGGGCGTCGAAGTCCTCGTCGCTCAGGTGCGGGCAGGCCTGCTCGACGGCGACCGGCTCGAGGAGCCGACGGATCTCGAGGATCTCGACGTAGCTGGAGTCCTGATGCAGGTCGAGCACGAAGGCGAGGGACTCCAGCAGCTGCTCCGGCTCGAGGGCCGTGACATAGGTGCCGTCGCCCTGGCGCACATCCAGCACCCGAATCACCGAGAGCGCCTTGACCGCCTCGCGCAGCGAGTTGCGGGAGACCCCGATCCGCTCCGAGAGCTCGGCCTCGGTGGGCAGGCGGTCGCCGGGCTTGAGGGTCCCGTCGACCACCATCTGCTTGA
>JAAZLF010000692.1 GCA_012799425.1 Actinomycetales bacterium
CTTCCTCGGTGCTGCCATGCTCCTCATCCTCCCGTGGATTCAGAGCCTCCACCAGACCCGGGGCGATTCAACAGCTCGTCGTAGGCGGGCAGTGGATCCTCCACTCCGTCGGACGGCCGTCAACGGTAATTCTTGGCCTTGCTTCCGCGTCGGCCTGCTCGAGCGAACCGCCGGCCAGCAGGCGACTGCTGACCGCGAGGGAATCCAGTGCAGAGCAGTTTTCATGACAGCGTCAGCCTTGGTGGACGATTCCTCGGTGAGCTTGAGCCAGCGACCCGAGTTCGCGGCGATCTCCGCTCCGGTCTCCAACGCGGCCGATCCGGCGCGAGCCGATCCGCCGCTGCGCGCTGCCGATCCGAGCTTTCCGAGCGGAAGCTCCTTCGAGCTCAAGTCTGCTGAGCTGAGGAACATGTCCACAGCGGTCGGATCGCCGATGACTGCGACGCCATCACCGTCGCTGATCAGCTGAATCTCCTGCTCCACGGAAAGCTCCTTTGCTGAGGGCAGAACGCGTCCGTACGTCTTCAGCAGAAGATAACGGAACCGTCGGACGAAGAAGGACTCACACCACCAGCGGCTCGATCTCCTCCCACAGCGGCTCCGCCATCTCGCGGCTGAAGGTCTGGGTGAGGTGATGCTGATCGCGGTAGATCACGGTGTTCCCGAGCAGCACCGGGCAGGTGCTGTCATTGCAGAAGTAGTCGGTGAGGTCCACGTGGTGGGCATCCGCGTCGGATTCGGCGATCGCGTCGGCCTCCGCCTGCACCAGGGGCTCCTCGAAGGCGTCGGCCCGCGGTGTCGCGCACCGGCCGGCGCTCTCGGGGTTCTGTGCGAGGCAGTGCGTGGGCGCCTGGGCCTGCGTGGGCACATCCCGCATGACCGCCACGGGCGGGCCGTCGATCCGGGCGAGGGTGCCGGCGAGCCCGTCATGCCACCGCGACTCGGGATCCTCCTCCTCGCCGGGCAGCAGGCGCTCGGGATCGTTGAAGGAGGCGAGCACCACCAGATCCGGCTCCACCTCCGCGATTCGCTCCAGCACGCCGTCCCGCCACTGATCGCAGGAATCGAAGGGGCGGTCCTCGAACTGCTGCGGGGTCTCCAGCGGCAGGCACGAGCTCTTGGTGCTGCTGTCCAGCCGGATCCGGCCCTCCTCGGCGAGCCGCTCGAGCGCCGGGTACCAGTTCGCGGCGTGGGAGTCGCCCACCAGGAACACCAGCGGGGCGTCGGGGTTCTCGCCGGCCCGGCAGCCGCTCGCGTCGGCCGCGTTCCCTTCCTGGTGGCAGCCTGCGGCGTAGATGGAGGGGTTGTCCCCGGAGACGGTCTCGAGGGTGGGGGAGAGGTTCGCCGGAACGAAGTCCGTGCCCGCCGGAGCGAGCGAGGGCTGCTCCTGCGCGGCGGTGCGGTCCGAGGAGGTCTGCTGGGGAAGGACCTGCGAGATACCGGCGGAGGTGGCGATCAGCGCGAGCGACGCCGCGGCCGCCAGGGCACCGGTCCGCCAGGACGGTCCCCGCCGCAGGGAGGGCCAGCGCAGCACCGGCCGCTCCACCAGGCGATGCAGCAGCCAGGCCAGCGGCACCGCGACCGCGCCCAGCAGCAGCCGGATCCACAGCGACAGAGGCTCCTCCGACAGGGACGCGGCCTGGGGGATCACCTGCAACGGCCAGTGCACCAGATACAGCGAGTACGAGATCGTGCCCAGGAACTGCATCGGCGCGAGGCCGAGCACGCGCCCGGCATGGAGCCCGCCCGGCGCGGCGCCGCCGACGAGCAGCGCCGCGGTGGCCAGCACCGGCAGCGCGGCACTCCACCCCGGGAAGGC
>JAAZLF010000693.1 GCA_012799425.1 Actinomycetales bacterium
ACCGAAGCTACGGCTCGGTCGGGGAAGCGGTACCGAAGTCACGGCTCGCCGGCCGGGAAGCGGTGCCGAAGCCACGGCTCGGGTGATGCGGCAACGCGTTGCCATGCCGATGCGCCGACCGGAGGTCCGCCACGCCCGGGGGGATGTTGTCTGGAACACGTCCCCATACCCCCGCTACCAGCAGGTCCATCTCAAGTGCCGAGGTCGTAGGGCTTTCAGAGGAGCATTTTCGTAGACTTGGCGTTGGGCTCGTGCCCGGCTGCCGGGCTTCCGGTGCCGTGACGTGCCGGGCGGGCGAGAGCACCGCCCACCGGCGCAGACGAGCGGTGGCCGCCTTATCGCGGTCCCGGCCACGGCCCTGGACCTGCTGGAGCAGGACCACCTCGGAGCCGCCCACCAGCGGCCCCACAGGGCCCGCCACCCCGGCGAGTCCGCCCCAGGGCCCGCCACCCCGGCGAGCCCGCCCGGCCTGCCTCTCGGCAGCCCGCCCGCATGATCCGACTGCCGCCAACCGCGAAGGAACCCGCCCCATGAGCCTGGTCGTCCAGAAATTCGGAGGATCCTCCGTCGCTGACGCCGACTCCATCAAGCGCGTCGCCAAGCGCATCTCCCTCTACGCGAAGGCCGGCCACAAGGTGGTCGTCGTGGTCTCCGCGATGGGAGACACCACCGACGACCTGATCGACCTCGCCGAGCAGGTCACGCCCAACCCGCCGCCGCGCGAGATGGACATGCTGATCACGGCGGGGGAGCGCATCTCGATGGCGGTGCTGTCGATGGCGCTGAACGAGGTGGGTGTCACCGCTCGCGCCTACACCGGCTCGCAGGCCGGCCTGATCACGGACAGCGATCACGGCAAGGCGCAGATCCGCGATGTCACTCCCGCCCGCATCCAGGAGGCCGTCGAGGACGGCGCTGTCGCGATCGTCGCGGGCTTCCAGGGTGTCTCGCACGATTCGAAGGAGATCACCACGCTGGGTCGTGGCGGTTCGGATGTCACCGCGGTCGCGCTCGCCGCGGCGCTGAAGGCGGATGTCTGCGAGATCTACTCGGACGTGGACGGTGTGTTCACCGCTGATCCGCGGATCGCCCCGTCGGCCCGCCGGGTGCCGTTGATCTCGAGCGAGGAGATGCTGGAGATGGCGGCCAACGGGTCGAAGATCCTGATGGCGCGCAGCGTCGAGTACGCGCGTCGCTACGACGTGCCGCTGCACGTGCGCTCCTCGTACTCGGGCCGGGTGGGCACGATCGTCGCTGAGGACCCCGAGCGTCAGATCCCCATCGACCCCGACGTCACCCTCCGTACCGCGGATGTCGCCCGACGCGACGCCGCCGATCCGACCAAGGAGATCCCCATGGACGACATCTCAGCAGCGGGCCTCGAGGCGCCGATCATCTCGGGCGTCGCCCACGACAGCAGCGAAGGCAAGATCACCGTGGTCGAGGTCCCGGACGTCCCGGGCCGTGCGGCGCTGCTGTTCGACGTGGTCGCCGCGACCGGTGCGAACATCGACATGATCGTGCAGAACTCCTCGACCGTGGACGACACGGTCGCGATCTCGCTGACGCTGCCCGAGGCCGACGCCCCTGCGGCGCTGAAGGCCATCGAGGAGGCCAAGGAGGCGATCGGCTTCACCGAGGTCCGCTACAACGACCAGATCGGCAAGGTCAGCATCGTCGGCGCCGGGATGCGTTCGCACCCGGGCGTCTCGGCGACGCTGTTCCGCTCGCTCGGCGAGGCCGGCATCAACATCGACATGATCTCCACCTCGGAGATCCGCATCTCCGTCGTCACCGAGCAGGCTCGGCTGGCGGACGCGGTGCGCGTGATCCACACGGCGTTCGGCCTCGACGCCGACCAGACCGAGGCCGTGGTCTACGGAGGGACCGGACGATGAACAGCAGCACTCTCGATTTCTCTCTCACCCCCGGCTATGCGGCGGACGGGCCCGTGATCGGTGTGGTCGGTGCGACCGGCCAGGTGGGCCGTGTGATGCTCGCGCTTCTCGCCGACCGTGCGGTGAAGCATTCGGCGATCCGGGTGTTCGCCTCGGCGCGCAGTGCGGGCAAGACGGTCCAGTACGCGGGCCACGACCTCACGATCGAGAACGCGGAGACCGCGGACATCACGTCCGAGGGCCAGAAGCTCGACATCGCGATCTTCTCCGCCGGCGGCTCCACCTCCCGCGCCCTCGCGCCGCGCTACGCCGAGGCCGGGGCGGTCGTCGTGGACAACTCCTCGGCGTATCGTCGCGACGATGATGTGCCGCTGGTCGTCTCGGAGGTGAATCCGGAGGCGCTGGCCAACCCGCCGCGCGGGATCATCGCGAACCCCAACTGCACCACCATGGCCGCGATGCCGACTCTGAAGGTGCTGCACGACGAGGCGGGGCTGGCCCGGATGAAGGTCGCCACCTACCAGGCGGTCTCCGGCTCCGGTGTCGAGGGTGTCGCTGAGCTGGCCGGTCAGGTGCGCAAGGGCGTCGATGACGTCGAGGAGCTCGCGATCGACGGCTCGGCCGTGGATCTCGGCGAGCCGAGCATCTATGCCAAGAACATCGCCTTCAACGTCGTGGCCCTGGCCGGCGGTCTGGTCGATGACGGCTCCGGCGAGACGGATGAGGAGCAGAAGCTCCGCAACGAGTCCCGCAAGATCCTGGGCCTGCCGGGTCTGCCTGTGGCGGGCACCTGCGTGCGGGTGCCGGTGATGAGCGGTCACGCCCTGGCGATCCACGTCGAGTTCGACCGCCCGCTCTCGGCCGAGCGTGCGCGTGAGCTGCTCGCGGCGGCGCCCGGCGTCAACGTGGTCGATCTGCCGAACCCTCTCGAGGCGGCGGGCCAGGATGGCACCTTCGTGGGCCGGATCCGTCAGGATCAGTCGGTGCCGGACGGAAAGGGCCTCGTCCTGTTCGCGGTGGCGGATAATCTGCGCAAGGGTGCTGCCCTGAACGCCATCCAGATCGCGGAGCTGATCGCGACGCGCTGACATGAGAAGGAGCGACGATGACTCTTGCTGCTGCCAGTGGCCCTCCGGGAGCGGGGGCGGGGCCGTCGCCGCTCTCGACCATGTTCTCCGACCGTGCCGGTGAGGAGGCCGCGGGCGGCGGGTCCGTGAATCCCAGCGTGGATCCGCTGGCCCGCGCCCTGCGCACGCTCGACTCGATCTCCGCGACCGAGCTGGGCGGCGGCGATGATCTGCGGGGGGTGGTCGGTGCGCCGCCCGTGGTCCCCGGTGCGACGGATCCGGGCGGGCAGAGCGTCCCCTCCGCGGGGGAGCCGCCGGCCTCGTCGCGGCGGGAGGACATCCTCGACAGCGCCTCGGCCCTGTTCGCAGAGCGCGGCTACCACGGTGCGAGCCTGCGTGACAGCTCCCGCCGTGTGGGCATCTCGCATCCGGGGATGCTGCACCACTTCTCCTCGAAGGATGCGCTGCTCGGCGCGGTGATCGACCGTCTCGAGGCGCATGCGCAGGGCCTGCTGGACTCGGTCGAGTCGCTGCAGACCTCTCCGCAGTCGCTGGTGGCGGCGCTGTCCGGGCCGTGGGATCCGCGGCAGCATTCGATGGCGCTGCTGGCCACGCTCTCGGCCGAGAGCGTCAATCCGGATCATCCGGGGCGCTTCCGTATCGCGCGTCTGCGCCTGGTGCACGAGCACGTGCTCGAGAAGGTGCTGGCTGGCTTGGCGGCGAACGGCCGCCTGATCGACGGCGCGAACCCGCAGAGGCTGGCGCGCACGCTGTTCTCGCTGCTGCTGAGCCTCGCTGTGCGGGAGCACACGGTG
>JAAZLF010000694.1 GCA_012799425.1 Actinomycetales bacterium
CAGCGGCTCGAGAAGCTGGGCTGGTCGCCGCGCCGGATCATCGTGGTCTCCGCGCTGCTGCGCGGGGCGTACAACACGTATCAGGGGGTGGGGCCGGGCCTCGCGAACCTGGTGATGGGGCTGGTGTTCGGCGAGTGGTACCGGCGCACCCGCCGCACGCTGCCGCTGGTCATCGCGCACACGCTGCTGGATGTGTTCGCCTTCGTGGGCTACGCCCTGCTGCGGGACGTGCTCAGCACCTGAGCTCGACCGCTCCGCGGCTCACAGGACGTATGCCTCGCCCTCCCCGTCGGACTCGATCGGCAGCCCGGACTCGAACCACATGTCCATGCCGCCGGAGACGTTGATCGCCTCGAAGCCGTTGGCGTTCAGCCACTGGGCGACCTGGAAGCTGCGCCCGCCGCCGCGGCACACGATGTACAGCGGATCATCAGTCTCGGGCAACTGGTCGAGGCTCTCCATCAGCGTGCTGGCCGGGAGGTGCTGGGCGGTGGCGGCATGGCCCGCGTCCCACTCGTTCTGCTCGCGCACGTCGATGAGGTGCGCGCCCTCGGGGACGGCGGTCGGGGCGACGTTCTCAAGATCCATGCCGCCAGCCTAACGTTGACCCGGCCCTCGTCACGGGCCGCGGGCACCGATAGCCGGGTGCCGGCGTCCTGGCGACCTCTGCGGCAATATCGGCGCAGTCATCGCTCAGGCGCCCCCACCCGACCATCGGCACCGCCCGGCCAGGCGCCCCCACCCGACCGTCGGCACCGCCCGCTCAGGCGGCCCGCGTCGCGTACCTCCTGACCAGCGGGGACGCCACCAGCACCGCACCGATCACCAGCACATAGGCGCCGATCACGCTGGCCAGGTACTGCACGGCCATCATCGGGTTGCTCGGTGCCCCGCCGAAGAAGGTGGCCAGCACCAGCAGCGCCGTACCGGTGGCGATGATCGAGCTCAGCACCACCGGCACCGCGATCTCCGCCAGACGGGCGCGGTGCAGCTGGGCCACCTCGGCGCCGGCGATGTGCTGGGCGCGCAGGCGCGGGGCCTGGTCGATCACCCGGGCCGTCTGCGTGACGCCGGTGCTGACCGCGGCGAGCACCGCAGCGATCCCCAGGGTGAGCAGGCCACCGGTGCTCATAGCGGTGAACAGCATCACCTCCTCCGGGTTCGAGGCCTCGCCGAGCGTCGCGGAAACTGTCAGGAACCCGGCGATAACCAGTGCGAAGGTGATCCCCGAGACGGCGCGCCAGCCGGCGCGCGGGTCTCCCGCGAGGCGTCGCGCACCCACCATCAGCGAGGGGAAGGGTGCTGTCTTGGCCAGCGCCAGCGCCGTGACCCACACGATGAACGGGCCGACCACATTGATCCCCGCCACGATCGCGGCGACGAACAGCACCATGATCACGATCGCCATCGCACCGCCGCCGCTCTGGCCCATCAGCGCCGCGCCGACGTTCATGAAGAGCACGAAGCCGATGATCAGCACCGCCCAGACCACCAGGCGCATCACGGACAGCCGCACCACGCGGGAATCGCGAGCCACGCCCAGGGGGCTGAGCACGACTCCCAGGAGGGAGACGCCTGCGGAGCCCGCAGCCAGCACCACCAGTGCGAGCACCAGCACGGGATACGCCCAGAGCGGCAGCAGCAGATCGGCCATCGAGAAGGGCGTGATCCCGAAGTCAAGACGGGTCAGTGCCGGGGTGGCCGCCAGATGGGCCCCGATCCCGATCAGCGCACCGAGCAGCGACTGGCCGACGACGTCGAGCACCGCCACCGAGCCGACCTGGCCGCTGGTTCCGCCGACCAGACGCATGGTGGCCAGGTCCTGCTCCCTCCGTGCCAGGGACAGCCGAGCGGCGGATCCGCCGAGGCCGACGGCGCTGGGCACCAGCAGCACGGAGGCGATGAACGCGCAGAACGCGAGGAAGGGCATGATCGAGGCCTCGCCCGTCATGCTCCCCGCACCAGCGGCGCTGCGGCCGACGAACGCTGCGGCACCGCCGAGCACGGTCGCGGTGATCGCGGTCGCGGCGGCGAAGGCGATCACGGGCAGCACGTCGGCGAGCGCGCCGCGGCGGCGCAGCAGCAGAGGTGCGGAGGCGAGCAGCGCGCTCATCGGTCTGCTCCTGTTATCCCGGTGGCGGCCGCGCCAGCGGCGGGGCGCACGAACTCCTGTGCGATACGGCCGTCCTGCATCGTCACCGTACGACGGCAGGCTGCGGCGACCTTCGCGTCGTGCGTGACCATCACCAGGCTGGCGCCGCTGTCCTGGCAGGAGTCCGCCAGGATCTGCAGCACGGCCTGGCCCGTGGTCTGGTCGAGCGCGCCGGTGGGCTCATCGGCGAAGACCACCGAGGGTCGCCCCGCCAATGCGCGAGCTATCGCGACGCGCTGCGCCTGCCCGCCCGAGAGCTGAGTGGGCCGACGGTCGTGCATGCCCGCCAGGCCCAGTCGGTCCAGCCAGGACGCGGCCTCTGCGGTGGCGGCGCGGCGCGAGGTCCCACCGAGCATGCGCGGCAGGATCACGTTCTCGAGCGCGGTCAGCTCGGGCAGCAGCTGGCCGTCCTGGAAGACGAAGCCGAAGTCGCTGCGGCGCAGCCGGGTGCGGTGCCGATCGGTCAGGGAAGCGAGGTCGGTGCCGTCATGGTGCACGCTGCCGGAGGTGGGGGTGAGGATGCCGGCGAGGATGTGCAGGAGGGTGGTCTTCCCGCAGCCGGAGGGGCCCATGACGGCGAGCGAGTCGGCGCGTGCCACGACGAGGTCGACGCCGTCGAGGGCGCGGGTGGTGGTGCCTGCGGTCCCGTAGGTCTTCAGCAGGCGGCGGGCTGACAGCACCGGGGATGGGTGCACCATCCCGGGCTGTGCGGCCTGGTGCGTGCCGGACGCTGACGCAGGCGCGGCAGCGGGGTGCGGGCTCTGATCGGATATCGGGGTGGAGGGGGCCGTGTGGGCGAGCGGGCTGGTGTTCATGTCCCCAGAGTCCCGCGCGCGCCGCTCCGGGCGCGTCCGTCCCGGGGGCCGTTCCGCCGGTGAGGGGTCAGACCGTGGTCTGATCCGGGAGGCATACCCGCGTCGTGGCCCGGGCACCGTCCACCCCGTGGCCCGGCCACCCAGGCACCCCTGGGCGCTCCCGGCCCGCCCCGGCACCCGGCACGCCTGACGCTCCCGGGCACGCCTGGGCGCTCCCGGGCACGCCACGCCCACCGAGAACACCGATACCTGCCGTAAATGGGCGATATCGGTGTTCTCGAGAGGCCTCCACCAGCGTGTCTCGAATTCGGCAGCCCCGGCACGCTCAACGCTGCCCCACGCCCCAGGCACGCCCCGCCCAGGGCTCACCCCAGCACCCGGGCACACCCCAGCACCCGGGCACACCCGGCACCCGGTACGCCACGCCCGCCGAGAACACCGATACCTGCCATAAACGGGCGATATCGGTGTTCTCGAGCAGCTGTGTCCGGCGCGTCGCGAGGGGAGGGCGATCAGCCGTCGAGCGGTCCGAGCAGCAGTGTCAGGCGTGTCGCGACAGAAGGGGCGATCAGCCGTCGAGCGGTCCGATCAGCCGAAGCGGCCCGAGATGTAGTCCTCGGTCTGCTTGTTGGACGGGTTGGTGAAGATCGTGTCGGTGTCGTCGATCTCAATCAGGTGACCGGGCTTGCCGGTGCCGGCGATGTTGAAGAAGCCGGTGCGGTCCGAGACGCGGGAGGCCTGCTGCATGTTGTGGGTCACGATCACGATCGTGTACTCCTGCTTCAGCTCGTGGATCAGGTCCTCGATCGCGAGGGTCGAGATCGGGTCCAGTGCGGAGCAGGGCTCGTCCATCAGGACGACCTCGGGCTGCACGGCGATCGTGCGGGCGATGCAGAGGCGCTGCTGCTGACCGCCGGACAGCCCCATGCCGGGCTTGTCGAGACGATCCTTGACCTCGTTCCAGAGGTTCGCTCCCTTGAGCGCGCGCTCGGCCAGATCATCTGCGGCGGAGCGCGAGATGCGGCGGTTGTTCAGCTTCACCCCGGCCAGGACATTGTCCCGGATCGACATGGTCGGGAAGGGGTTCGCCTTCTGGAACACCATGCCCACGCGGCGGCGCACGTTGACCGGATCCACTCGCGAGTCGTAGATGTTCTCGCCGTTGATCTCGACCTTCCCCGTCGCATAGGCGCCGGGGATCACCTCGTGCATGCGGTTCAGGGTGCGCAGGAAGGTCGACTTCCCGCAGCCGGACGGGCCGATCAGGGCGGTCACCGAACGAGGCCGGATCTGGACATCGACGCCCTCCACAGCGAGGAAATCGCTGTAGTAGATGTTGAGGTCCTCGACGTTGATGGGCTGGGGCGCTGCCATCAGATGTCCTTTCGCGTAGGGCGACAGCTCAGCGGCTGAGCTTGGGAGAGAAGTAGTGGCTGACCAGTCTCGCGGCGATGTTCAGCACCATCACGATGACGATCAGGGTGAAGGCGGCCGCCCAGGCACGATCGATGTTGGTCGAGATCGAGCAGGCGTACACCTCCTGGTTGATCGGGTTGGTGACGGTCTCGTTCATGCAGTTGGCGTTGCCGTTGCGGTACTGCTGGTTGATGAAGGTCGGCAGGGTCGCCATGCGTCCGTCGAACATGTCCCAGTTGACCGAGGTGACCATGCCGACCGTGAGCAGCAGCGGCGCGGTCTCACCGATGACGCGGGCGATCGCCAGGGTGATGCCGGTGGTCAGGCCCGCGATCGCGGTGCGCAGCACGACCTTGACGATCGTGAGCCACTTCGGCACGCCCAGGGCGTAGGCGGCCTCGCGCAGGTCCATGGGGACCAGGCGCAGCATCTCTTCGCTGTTGCGCACCACGGTAGGGATCATCAGCAGCGAGAGCGCGACCGCGCCCATGATGCCCATGCGCACGCTCTGGTCCGGCATGAAGGCGATGAACAGCGCCAGGCCGAACAGTCCGGCGACGATCGAGGG
>JAAZLF010000695.1 GCA_012799425.1 Actinomycetales bacterium
CAGAGGCCTCTCGCGCCCCCGCCTGCCGGAGGATCTCGACGCCGTCCGCCGCGCCGCGGCCCGCTCCGAGAAAGTTCTCGACGAGCTGTCCGTGCTGCTGGACGGCACGGAGATCGGCACCGACCTCGCCCGCACCGACCTGGACGCGCTCGAACAGCGCATCGAATCCCTCGCCGCGGACCGCGCGGACCTCGAGACCCTGCCGCGCCGCACCGAGCTGCTGCGCCGCTTCGCCTTCGACGGCCTCGGTGACCTCGTCGAGGACCTGCGCACCCGCCGCGTGCCGATCGAGCAGGTCGGCGCGGAGCTCGAGCTCAGCTGGTGGCGCAGCGTGCTTGAGCTGATCGCCGGGGCCGAGCCCACCATCTCCCAGTACGACGGCACCTCGCTGTCCCAGGTCGCAGAGCGCTTCCGACGCCTCGACGCGGAATACCTCGTCCACGCCGCAGCCCGGGTGCACGCCGCCGCGGACGAGACCCGCGTGGAGACGATGAAGGCCTACCCGGACACCTCCCGCGCCGCGATCGCGGAGCTCGCCCGCTCCTCCACGGTCTCCATCCGGGACCTCGCCGCGAAGTACGAGGACATCCTCTTCGCCGCCCGTCCGGCCTGGCTCGCCTCCCCGTACCTGGTGCCGCAGGTGATCCCGCGCGGCCGCCACTTCGACGTGGTGATCGTGGCCGACGGCGGGCGCCTGCCCACCGCCGCCGCGCTGCCCTCGATCGTCCGTGGGGAGCAGACGGTCGTGGTGGGGGACCCGCTCGAGTACGGCGGTGACTCCGCCCCCAGCCTGCTGGACGACATGCTGCAGATCGCCCCGCACGTCGAGATCCTGCGCGACCCGCACCCGGCCACCGAGGGGCTGCGCGGCTTCGCGCAGCGCCGCGCCCTGGTGGGCGAGGTCGTTGCGGTGCCCAGCCCTATCGCCCCCGAGCAGGACCGGCTGATCACGGTCGAGAACGGCCGCGGCCCGGTCACCGAGGGCATGGAGTACGTCGAGAGCACCGAGTCCGAGCTGCGGCGGGTGACCGACCTGGTGATCGAGCATGCCCGCTCCCGCCCCGACCGCTCGCTGGCCGTGCTCACCTTCACCGAGGACCACGCGCGACGGCTGATGGAGCGGATCATGAACACCGTCTCCGTGATCCCGGCGCTGCGCGACTACTTCGATCCGGCCGCGAAGGAGGTCTTCACCGTCCTTCCCGCGGAGCAGGCCACGGCCGTGCTGCGCGACGACATCATCGTCTCCGTCGGCTTCGGCATGACGCCCCACGGGCGTCTGCTGCACCGTTTCGGGCCCCTCTCGGAGGCGGGCGGCCGCAAGGCGCTCGCCACCGTGGTCACGCGTGCTCGAGGACGCACCACCGTCGTCTCCTCGATCGGGGTGCAGGACCTCGACCACACGCGCCTGCGCAGCGACGGCGCCCGTGACCTGCGGGCGATGCTGTGGGTGCTGCAGGGCGGCCCCGACACCCCCGTCGTCCCCCACGTCGCCGCGCTCACCGGCAGCGACGAGGAGATCGCGCCGCCCGCACCGGAAGCTGCGCGCTTCGCGCCCGCGGCCCACGAGGCCGCCGCGCCCCTGGCTCCGAGCGAGGAGGAGACCGCCGCGGAGGCGGAGCTCTCCGACGACGACGTGGACGCCGCGATCGAGGCGGTGCTGGCGCGCAAGTCCGGGTCCCCGCAGAGCGCCGCAGCCGCCGAGACGGACGCGAGCGCTGATCCGGCCGATGACGTCGCGCAGCACCAGCATGGTCTGGACGACCGCGCACAGGACGGGCCCGTGCAGGACGGAGCCCCCGAGGCCGACGCCGACACAGGCGACGACACGGAAGGCGCGACGGAGCCCGCCCCGGCCCCCCGTGCACCGCGCGAGCTCGAGACCGATGCGCTGGTGCAGGACCTCGCGGACCGTCTGTTCCGCCTCGGCCTCGTGGTCCAGAGGGACTTCGGTCTCTCCTCGGACAGGATCGAGCTCGCGCTGGGGCACCCCGAGATGCCGGGCCGGCTGCTGCTGGCCGTGGACACCGACGGCGCCCACTACGTCGACACCCCCAGCCAGCGCGAGCGCGACCGCCTGCGGGCGGAGCGTCTCGAAGCCGCGGGCTGGGCGACCGAACGCGTGTGGTCCTGGGCCCTGTTCATCGACCCCGACGGCGAGGCCGAGCGGATCCGTCGTGCCCTGGACCGGGCGCTGCGCCTGGTGCAGGCCGAGGAGAGCTCCGACTCCCCGACGGGCGTGGGCACCATCCGCCACCGCCTGCCGCGGCCACAGATCCCGGCCGGGCACCCGCTGTCCTTCTACTCGAGCGACGACTTCGACGCCGTGGTGGAGTACATCTGCTCCGATGGCCGCGCACGGCTCGAGGAGCACCTCGCCACCGAGGTGCGCAGCTTCCTCGGCTTCGAGCAGCGTTCGGTGCTGCTGGACGTCTCCGTCTCCAGCGCCATTCGCCGCTACCAGGAACGGCAGTGAGCGCGAAGGGCTCCGATCCGGCGGCCCGGCCGCAGCGCCGCGTCGTCATCTCCTCGGTGACCGGCAAGCCGATCCCCTGGGACGAGCCCGACTCCTCAGAGCAGCGGGAGCCCGCCGCACAGGAGCGCAGGCCGATCCTCCCGGACCGCGTCGCCGAGGACGCCCCGGAGCCCGGGGCCGACGAGTCCAACGACGCCCGGATCGCCGGGGACGTGCCCCCGCACTGGGGCCGCGGCCGCTGAACCGGTACAGGCCGGGAGCGCAGGTGAGGACGCCCACTCGCAGCAGCGGGCCCCCTCCTGTGAGGGTGCAGGCTTCGTAGGCTGTCACCATGACCGATGCCGCCCCGAACGCCTCTCTCGACACCCCTGCCGAGAACGCTGGACGACCCGAGCTGCCTCAGCACCGCAACCCGCTGGGCAACCTCCTGCGCGGGCTGCTCATCGGCGTGGTGGAGACGGTGCCCGGGATCAGCGGCGGCACCGTCGCCCTGGTGACCGGCATCTACGACGAGCTGATCGACGCCGGGCACCACCTCACCGGCGCTGCCCGCCGCCTGCTCCTCGGCCCGGACCGCATCGCCGGGATGCGCGAGCACCTCCGCGCGATCCCCTGGGTGTTGGTGATCCCGCTGATGATCGGGATGGCCGCGGCGGTGTTCACGGTCGCCGGTCCCATCGCCGGGCTCGTCGAGGAGCACCCCCAGACGATGCGCGCGCTGTTCCTGGGACTGGTGCTCGGCTCCGTGCTGGTCCCAGTGCGGCTCTCCGGCGGCTCGTGGCGCACCCC
>JAAZLF010000696.1 GCA_012799425.1 Actinomycetales bacterium
GGAGAACTCTCCAGTGGGGCCCGACGGGGTGTTCTCGTGCGAGGGGGCGGGGACGTGGGACACGGAGGGCTCCTCGATGTGCGGCGGTGACGGACCTACCCAGTCATCCTAGCTCTGCGGGCTCGGTCGCGGTCCGTGCCTCCCGGAATCCCATGTCCCCGCGCACTCGATCGGGGCGCTGTTGCGAACCGGCCGCGTAGACGTAGGATGATAGGGGTGTCGGCGAGGCTCGGGTCCTCGCCGGCAGCGAAACGTATCTGCGCCCGATCGAACGGAGTGTCCGTGGAACTGCGACGTCTGGGCCCGGTGGGCCAGGAGAAACCAGCTGTCCTCTCCGAAGGGGTGACCCATCGGCTCGAGTCGCTGACCGGGGACATCGACGGGGATTTCCTCGCCTCCGGCGGCATCGAGACGGTGCGTGCAGCCCTCGCGGCCGGCGAGCTGCCCATCTGGGAGGGCGCCGAGTCCGAACGCATCGGTGCCCCGGTCGCTCGCCCGCAGGCCGTGCTGTGCATCGGCCAGAACTATGCGGAGCACGCCGCGGAATCCGGTGCCGAGCCGCCCTCGGTGCCGATCCTGTTCCACAAGCACCCCAACACGGTCGTCGGCCCCCACGACAATGTCGAGATCCCTCAGGGCGCCCAGAAGGTCGACTGGGAGGTCGAGCTCGGCGTCGTGATCGGCACGGAGGCCGCCTACCTGCCCGATGAGCAGGCCGCCCTCGACGTGATCGCCGGCTATGTCACCAGCCACGACCTCTCCGAACGCGACTACCAGATGGCCGAGTCCGGAGGTCAGTGGTCCAAGGGCAAGAACTGCCGAGGCTTCAACCCGCTGGGCCCCGGCCTGATCCCCGCCGACGCCGTCGACCCGCAGGCACTGCGGCTGTGGTCCGCCGTCAACGGCGAGGCCCGCCAGGGCTCCACCACCGCGGACATGATCTTCACCGTCGCGCAGATCGTCCACCACCTCTCGCAGTTCATGGTGCTCTCGCCCGGGGACGTCCTCAACACCGGCACCCCGCAGGGCGTCGCGCTCTCCGGCCGCTTCCCCTACCTCAGCGCGGGCGACGTGGTCGAGGTCGGCATCGAGCACCTCGGGACCCAGCGCACCCGCTTCGTCCCCGCCCCCTCGGCCGCCCAGGAAGGGACCGCGCGATGAGCGTCTTCACCGCCCTCGACGTCCAGGACGTCCGCTTCCCCACCAGCCGCAGCCTCGACGGCTCGGACGCGATGAACCCGGATCCGGACTACTCCGCCGCCTACCTCACCCTGCGCACCGACGCCCCCGACGAGGGCACCGCGCTGGTGTTCACCATCGGCCGCGGCAACGACGTGCAGAGCGCAGCGATCTCGGTGCTCGCCCCGCACCTGGTGGGCCGGGATGTCGAGGCGGTCCTGGCCGATCTCGGCGGGATCTACCGCGAGCTCACCCACGACTCGCAGCTGCGCTGGCTGGGCCCCGAGAAGGGCGTGATGACCATGGCGATCGGTGCCGTGGTCAACGCCCTGTGGGACCTGCGCGCCCGCCGCGAGGGCCGGCCGCTGTGGCTCACCCTCGCCTCGCTCGGTCCTGAAGAGCTGCTGGACCTGGTGGACCTGCGCTATCTCGAGGACGCGCTCACCCGCGAGGAGGCGCTCGAGATCCTGCGCCGCGGAGCCGAGGGCAAGCAGCAGCGCATCGCCGCGCTGCGCGAGAAGGGCGTGCCCGCCTACACCACCACCCCCGGCTGGCTCGGCTACAGCGACGAGAAGCTCACCCGCCTGCTCCGCGAGGCGCGCGAGGACGGCTTCGAGATGGTCAAGCTCAAGGTCGGGGCCGACGCCGCCGATGACGAGCGCCGCATGCGCATCGCCCGTGAGGTGATGGGCCCCGGCTACCCGATCGCGGTGGATGCGAACCAGCGCTGGGGCACTGCCGAGGCCATCGATGCGGTGCAGCAGCTGGCCCCGTATGACCCGTACTGGATCGAGGA
>JAAZLF010000697.1 GCA_012799425.1 Actinomycetales bacterium
GCGCGGGCGACAGCGAAGTCTTCCTCGGAGCCGACGCCCGCCTGCACGAAACCTGCGACGACCTCCTGGGCGGTCGCGTCCTGCGCAGGCGGCAGCGCGCGCACGTACGGCGCACCCGGCTGGGAGCGGCCCGAGAGCGGGCGGGTGTCGATCGGGGAATCCGTGGGGATGCGCGCACAGGCCGCGCCGAGGCCCAGGACGGCCGCGGCGCCGGCCGCACGCAGCACCTGACGTCGTGCGGGTCTCATCGTCCGCCCCCGTTCTCATCGGCGTCAGACCCCGGATCGCTCTCGGGGTCCTCCAGATCGGGCAGCAGATCGGGCCCGATGCGGATCTCTCCGGTCGGGGTCGAGGAGACCGTCCCGCTCTCCACCAGGTCGAAGGCGCGCTCGAGCCGCAGCGGCGAGCGCGTCAGCACCGCCCCCGGTCTGCGCGGGAGCGTCAGCCGGAACACAGCGCCCTCCCCCTCCTGGCCCCAGGCCTGCAACCAGCCATCGTGCAGGCGCGCATCCTCGACCGAGATCGACAGCCCCAGCCCCGTCCCCCCGAGGGTCCGGGCCCGTGACGGATCCGCGCGCCAGAAGCGGTCGAAGACGTGCTGGGCATCCTCCGGGGAGATCCCGTGGCCGTGGTCCTGGACCACCACCGCGACCGACTGCTCGTCGGACGCCGTCTGGACCAGCACCGGATGGCCGGCGCCGTGCTCGATGGCGTTGGTGAGCAGATTGCGCAGCACCCGGTCGATGCGTCGGGCGTCGACCACTGCGCTCACGTCCTCCCCCGCCAGCCTCACATCGAGCTGGCATCCGCGCGCCTCGGCCAGCGGCGCGACGTCATCGAGAGCTCGGACCACCAGCGCGTCCAGATCCTCGCGATGCGCCTCGAGCTCGGCGGCCCCGGCGTCGAAGCGCGAGATCTCCAACAGGTCCGACAGCAACACCTCGAAGCGCTCGACCTGCGCGGCGAGCAGCTCGACGGTCCGCTGCAGCTCACCGGGCAGCGCGGAGCGCTGGGAGTCGAGCACCGAGGAGGCCATCCTGATCGTGGTCAGCGGCGTGCGCAGCTCGTGCGAGACGTCGGAGACGAAGCGCTGCTGCAGATGGGACAGCTCGGTGAGGTCGTCGACCTTCTGCTCCAGGCTGCGGGCCATGTCGTTGAAGGACTCCCCCACACGGGCCAGCTCATCGGCTCCCGCGACCTCGACCCTGCTGGTGAGATCGCCCGCGGCCATCTTCTCGGCGGCGAGCGCGGCACGCTTCAGCGGGGTCGTCACCATCCGAGCCACCACGATCCCGATGCCGACGATCAGGGCCATCAGCACCCCGCCGCCGCCGAGGATCACGCGCTGCACGAAGGAGAGGGTCTCCTGCTCCTCCTGCATCGAGTAGATGAGATACAGGTCGTAGGAGCCCGCGCCCGGGACGATCACGCGAGTCCCCACCAGCAGCGCGGGGTCGGTGCTGCCCGCCCCGTCATCCCTGCCGATGGAGCGCCAGGACATGGTTTCCGGGTTCTGGGCGACGGAGGCGGCGAACTCCTCGTCCACCGCGTCGAAGAGGGTCTGGTCCGAGGACGCCACCGGGAACACGGTGCCCGTGGTCTCCACCGGCACCAGCGCGACCTCCCGCCGGTCGCCGCCGCCCTGACCGCCCGAGCTCTGCACGAAGGCGTTGACGGCGTCCTGCTGCTGCGTGGTGGTCGACCCGGAGCCCTGCGTCAGGGTCTCGCTGAGAGCGTTGCTCACCTCGAGGGTCTCCTCGAGCACCCGGTCGCGACGCTGCTCGTAGAGACCATCGGCGATCACCGAGGAGAGATAGGCGCCGACCGCGAGCAGGGCGACCAGGGACAGCAGCGTCGTCACCAGCACCACTCGCAGCGCGAGCGGCCAGCTGCGCGGATCGGGGCCGAGCACCATGCGCGTCGCCCCGTCCGCGGACCCACCGCCGGAGTCGTCGAGGGTGCTCACGTCTGTGCCGGTGCTCTCAGGAGCCGCCCCCGGCGCGGTAGCCCACCCCGCGCACCGTCACCACGATCGCCGGGTTCTCCGGATCGTGCTCGATCTTGGAGCGCAGCCGCTGGACATGCACGTTGACCAGGCGGGTGTCGGCACTGTGGCGGTAGCCCCACACGTCCCGCAGCAGCACGTCACGGGTGAACACCTGCCACGGCTTGCGGGCCAGCTGGGTGAGCAGATCGAACTCGAGCGGGGTCAGCGAGATCAGCTCCTCGCCGCGCCGCACCTCGTGGCCGTCCACGTCGATCGTGAGATCACCGACCGTGAGCTTCTCGGTGGTGGGCGCATCGACCCGGCGCACCCGGGCCTTGATCCGAGCCACCAGCTCCTCGGGCTCGAAGGGCTTGGTGAGGTAGTCATCGGCACCGGCCTCGAGCCCCTCGACCACGTCGGCGGTGTCGGTGCGGGCCGTGAGCATGATGATCGGCACCCCTGACTCGCGGCGCAGCCGGCGGCACACCTCGATCCCGTCCATCCCGGGCAGCATCAGGTCGAGCAGGACAAGATCCGGCCGCAGGCGCGGGAACGTCTCGAGCGCCGAGGCGCCGTCGGGCGAAGTAGCGACCTCGTAGCCCTTGCCGCGCAGAACGATGCCGA
>JAAZLF010000698.1 GCA_012799425.1 Actinomycetales bacterium
CGCCCGGCGCGGCACCCCGATCTGGCTGCGCTTCGTGGTGGTGCCCGGATGGACCGACGACGAGGACAACGTCGAGCAGGTCGCGGACATCATCGAGCGCTGGAAAGACGTCATCGAGCGGGTCGAGGTGCTGCCCTTCCACAACATGGGCCAGGACAAATGGGACACGCTCGGGATGGAGTACAGGCTCCGCGACGCGCAGCCGCCCTCGACCGAGGTCATGGACCGGGTGCGGGCACAGTTCCGCGCTCGGGGCCTGACCGTGCACTGAGCCGGCCGCTCACCGCCCGCTGACCAGCACCACCACGCGGTCGATCCCGCTGCCTTCGACCTCGCCCCAGCGGGCCGCCTCCTCGTCGCGCAGGGAGCGGTCCCAGAGCCGGTTCTGATACGACACCTGGACCACGCCGTCATCGGCCGCGCGGGCCACCGCCCAGTTCGCGAGCGTCCAGCCGAGCGTCTCATCGCCCCCGGGATCGATCACCAGCGCCGTGGCCCCTGCGTCCGCGGGAAGCTGCGGCGCGGTGCCCGAGGCGGAGGCGAGGCTCGAGGTCAGTCGTCCGGAGCCGGTGGCGCGCGGGAACTGGCGGCCCAGCTCGGCACGGAGCTGCTCGGGGGAGACGGTGGAGCCGACGGCGCCCAGCGTACAGACCAGGTTCGCGCCGCTCTGCCCGGTGAGGGCCGAGGCGTACAGCCGCCCTTCGGTCTCGTGGTCGCGGTAGGCCTCCGGGTGCCCGGAGCGCTGGACCTCCTGCGCGATGTCGTTGATGTCGCCGCTGGTGTAGTCCGGGATCGTCTCGAGCACGTCGTAGAAGGCGTTGGTGGAGTAGATCGGGTCCATGATCTCGGACTCGGTGCCCCAGCCCTGCGAGGGGCGCTGCTGGAACAGACCCAGCGAGTCGCGGTCGCCGTAGTCGATGTTCTGCAGCTGTGACTCCTGATAGGCGGTCGCGAGCGCGATCGATGCCGCTCGGGGAGGCATGTCCCGATCCACGGCTGTCGCGCTGATCAGCGCCGCGTTGGCGGCCCGATCCGTGGTGTAGCGATGGCTCGTGCCGAGACCGCTGGCCACGCAGGTGCCCTCATGGGCGGGGGAGCCGTAGCGCTGCAGCGCCACATAGCTGCCGCCTGCGATGCCCGTGAACAGCAGCACCATCACCAGCGGCACCGCGAGATGGCGGGTGAAGGAGCGGGAGCGTGCCCGTGCGCGCCCCGTGCCGTATGCCGCCATCTTCGCTCCTGTCCTGCGTCAGTTCGCGTGCAGGGAGGCGTTGAGCTCGACGGTCCGACCCTCGCGGGCCACCGCCTGGACCGCGCCGGTCTGCGAATGGCGGCGGAACAGCAGGTTCGGCACACCGGAGAGCTCGCGGGCCTTGACCACGTACGGCTGCTCAGGTGCTCCGATGACCTCCACCTTGGTGCCGGCGGTGATGTAGACACCCGCCTCGACCACGCAGTCGTCTCCGAGCGCGATGCCCACGCCGGCCTCGGCACCCACCAGGCAGCGCCGACCGATGCTCACGCGCTCGGAGCCGCCGCCCGAGAGGGTGCCCATGGTGGAGGCGCCGCCACCGAGGTCCGAGCCCTCGCCCACCACGACACCCTGGGAGATGCGGCCCTCGATCATCGAGGCGCCGAGCGTGCCGGCGTTGAAGTTGACGAACCCTTCGTGCATCACGGTGGTGCCCTCGGCCAGGTGAGCGCCCAGGCGCACACGGTCCGCATCTGCGATGCGCACGCCGGCCGGCAGCACGTAGTCGACCATGCGCGGGAACCTGTCGACGCCCAGCACGGCAGGGGCGCGGCCCGCAGAGAGCAGGCGCAGGCGCGTCTCCTCGAAGCCGGCCACGGCGCAGGGGCCCTCGGAGGTCCACACCACGTTGGCGAGCAGTTCGAACAGACCCTCGAGGTTCGGGGCGTTGGGGCGTACCAGGCGGCGAGAGAGCAGGTGCAGGCGCAGGTAGGCGTCGGCGGCGTCGACCGGGGCGGCGTTCAGATCGATGGTGCGCACCACCACCTCCTGGGTGGTGCCGCGCAGCTCGTCGGCACGTGCGGCAGCGCTCAGCTGGGCGTGGAGGGGATGGCTCTCGGGGCTCTCCGGCGCCTCGCCGAGCTGCGGATCGGGGTACCAGGCATCGAGAACGGCGCCGTCGGCAGCGAGAGTGGTGAGGGCGATCCCCCAGGCGGGGCAGTGCGTCGTCGACGTCATGGGGCGAGTCTATGAAGCAGAGGCCCATGAATGCGCACCCCGCTGGCTGAGCGGGGCGAAATGCACAGCGAGCCCGCACGGGCGAGCATATGAGGCGGCGCGCTGCAGCGCCTCTCCTCAGAGAACGGGAGGCTCCTCCGGCAGCGTCATCGGCCCGATCCATGCGGCGGCCCGGGCGCGCCGCACCGTCTTCACCTGGTGCCGCGAGCGGGCATAGACGGCGAGCACCGCGATCACGAGCACGGTCGCCCCGCCGCCCAGCAGCCATGGGGCGAGCGCGCCGTCGCCGGCGCCGTCCCTGAGCATCAGCGTGATCAGCAGCATCGCCGCACCCGCCACGATCGCGAGCACCCCGGCGCCCACCAGCAGTGCAGGGCCCAGCGACCGCACCACAGCGGGCCCGGCCGATCCGCCCTGCAGGGGCCTGCGCATCGGCAGGCCGCGCCCGAGCTGACCGGGGCGCGAGACCGCCCAGTCCAGCAGGATCCGGTCCCGCCGCCGGGTGGCGACGGCGCCGACGACCGCCGCCAGGAGTGCTGCGACGAGCATCGTCACCAGCAGCGCCAGCGCGTTCTCGGGGATCCGCTCCGCGAGACCGCCGCCCTCCGCGCGCACGCCCTGCACCACCGTGGCGGCGAAGGCGCCGACCACCACCAGCAGCAGCACGCCCTCGACCACCCGCAGCGGCAGCTGGCGCGCCCCCGCCTCGGCCTCCGCCGCGGAGTCGAGCTCGTCCGCGACCGCGTCGGCCCCCTCCTCGAGCACCACGCGGCGCTCATCGGCCAGGCGCTGGATGAACTCCTCCGCGTCGGGGCCGGAGCGCAGGGACGGGGCGTACTGCGCCCGCTGCGCCGCGGTGAGCCAGGCCGTCATCA
>JAAZLF010000699.1 GCA_012799425.1 Actinomycetales bacterium
CCAGCCCACTCCGAGGACGAAGATGAAGTACAACGCGATGATCGCGTAGTCGATCCACTGGGCGTCGAGGCGGAGGTCGACCATGAAGCAGTTCCTTGGGGACGGGGGAGGCGGTGCGCCGTCGGTGGTGACCGGGGGTTGCGCCCGCAGGTGACGCGGCATCCTCGTGATGCCGCGCCGAGACGTTACCACCGGGTCGGCAATTCCGTGCATCGGAAGTGCACAAACGCCGGACAGGAGCGGGGCGATGTGGTACGCGCCCCATCCGGGGTGCGGAGGTGTGGGGAGGAGTCGGTGCGCCGCACTGCTCTCCGCGTGCCGTCGGGCCGGGCTTCTGTGGGCGCCTCGGCACTGGTACGGTCTCACCGAGTGAACGTTCACGACCGATCTATGGCGATCGTCTCCGAGGGGCGTTACGCTCTGGTGGATTTCAACGAGGAACACGGACAGGGAGAGCGATGAAGCCACGTCTATCACGCCGATCAGCGCTGGTGGGAGGAGGGGCGGCACTGACCGCCGGACTCGCCGCCTGCGCGCCTCCGAACCCCGGTGAGGTGAACGCCCAACCCACCATCCCCGCTGCGGACGGCAAGGTCCATCTCACCTACTGGGCATGGCTCAAGGACCTCCAGAACGTCTGCGACGTCTTCAACGAGTCCCAGGACCGGATCCACGTCGACGCCGTCTGGATCCCCGGTGGCAACACCGGCGGCTATGCGAAGATCCTCTCCGCGATAGCCGCCGGCGGCGGCCCGGACATCGCCCAGGTCGAACTGCGCCAGGTCCCCGAGTTCGCCCTCGCCGGGGCGCTCGTGGACCTCACCCGCTACGGCTTCGCCGAGCAGGAGCCGAAGTTCGATCCCGGCGCGATCAGCCAGGCGAAGGTCGGGGACTCCTACTGGGCCGTCCCGCAGGACACCGGGCCCGTGGCCACCTTCTACAACCGCGAGGTGCTCGAGGACGAGCTGGGACTCGAAGCCCCTGCCACCTGGGACGACTTCTACGAGACCGCCGGGATCGTCTCCGAGGCCGGCAAGAGCCTCATCAGCCTCGACCCCTCCGACGGCTCCCACCCCATCGCCTGGGTGATGCAGTCCGGCGCCAACTGGTTCCGCCCAGAGGGCGACGGCTGGATCATCGACATGACTGGCGAGGCCTCCCTGCGGGTCGCCGACTTCTGGGACCGCATCTTCGCCGACGGGCTCGTGGGCGTGGGCTACGGCTCCTACACCACCCCCTGGTACGCCGCGGCGGCCGACGGCAACGTGCTGGCCTCCATCTCCGGCTCCTGGTCCGATGCGCTGAACAAGACCGTCCCCGGCGGCGAGGGCAAGTGGGCCGTGGCCCCGATGCCCACCTGGCCCGACGGCTACGCCTCGGGCGGCCACGGCGGCTCCGCCGCCGCCGTCGCCTCCAACAGCCAGCACCCGGTCGAGGCACTCGAGTTCCTCACCTGGATGTGCACGGACCCTGCCGGCATCGACGCGATGATCGAGCACTCCGGCATCGGCTGGTCCCCGGCCGCCGACTACATCGGCGAGATCCGGCAGCAGCCCGACGAGTTCTTCTCCGGACAGAACTACAACGAAGAGGTCATCGTGCCGATGGCCGAAGGGCAGAACCTCGAATGGACCTGGGCACCGCTGATGCAGCGGGTCCAGGCGATCGTCGGGGACGGAATGACCACCGCGGTGACCGGAGAGGTCCCGTTGGCAGACATGTTCGCCGACGCGCAGACGGAGATCGTCGAGATCATGCGCACCATCGGCCTGAACGCGGAGGAGGCGCGATGAGATCGAGAACTGCCCCCTGGGTGCTGCTGGCACCCTTCCTGGTGCTGTTCATCGGCACCATGATCATCCCGATCATCATGGCGATCGGCTACAGCTTCACCCGGGTCGAGCGCTCGGGCCTGCTGGGCGAGGCCGGGACCGAGAGCACCTTCGCGGGCCTGTCCAACTACATCGCCGCCCTGAGCAACGTGAACTTCATCGAGTCGATCGGGCGCATGATCCTGTTCGGCGCGGTGCAGGTGACCGTGATGATCATCGCCGCCACGGTCCTCGCGCTCCTGCTGGAGACCGCCTCGGCGAAGTGGCCGGGCTTCTTCCGCGCCGCCTACTTCCTGCCCTACGGGATCCCCGGCGTGATCGCCACGATCCTGTGGTCCTTCCTGTACATCCCCGGCCTCTC